>DATEMI010000579.1:0-13160 GCA_035275665.1 Terriglobales bacterium
AGTTCCACGCCCTTTCGCTTCAGTTCCGTCGTCGTGGCATGTACGTCATCGCACATGAGAAACATTTCGTGATGAGACTTGTCGTCGGAATGCATGGCGAGCTCGGAGGGCGGCAGCGCGAATATCAGCCATCCGCGCCCGGCGTCGACGAAGGCGAGCTTCAGCTCATCGCGGAAGAACTCGCGGAGGCGCTCTGCCTGTTTGCTGTAAATGATTGCGTGCACACCGGAAATCATGAAAGTAGCTCTCCTTTGCGAGCTGCCTCGTTTGTGCAAAAAAGCGACCCCATGTTACTCTGCTAGAGAGACTTAAACGACTCGAAAAATATAGGAGTGTCACCAGCTTCAGTGTTAGCTAGAGAGCGTAAAACAGACGTCATTACCCGGTTCCGCACCCACGAGAAGGACACGGGCAGCCCCGAGGTCCAGATTGCGGTGCTCAGCGAGCGAATCGGTCAATTGACGGACCATTTCAAGACGCACCAAAAGGATCACGCCTCCCGCCGCGGTCTCCTGATGATGGTCAGCAAGCGTCGTCGCCTGCTCGACTACCTCAAGAACTACGATTCCGAGCGCTACAAGGACGTAATCCACAAACTCGGCATCCGCAAGTAGCAGGACCTGGGGCGGCCCATTCTCGCAGCGCCGTTCGTAAATCGAGCGATCTCGACCGGACGACCTAAACCAGCTTTCCCGCGCAGAATCGGCCTTCCCCATCCCGAGCGCACGCATGATGCCGAGCTTCGGTCGATATCCGTTCGTCCAGGCGGGCTCTCCGTTCCGTCTTACAACCCGACTTCGCCTTAGCGAAGGCTCCGTGCCCCACTCAATCAATGCTCCCCAACGCTGCCCGCTGGCAGCGCTCCATGAAATGAGGAATCCATGAAGCAAGACGCAACCGTTGAACTCACAGGCGGTAAGCGACTCGAATTTGAAACTGGCCGTTTGGCCAAACAGGCGCCTGGCGCCGCGCTGGTAAGAATCGGCGATAATGTTATCCTCGCCACAGCAGTGGCCGCGCCTGAGCCGCGCGAAGGACAAGATTTCTTCCCGCTCACCGTCGACTATCGCGAATACACGTACGCCGGCGGACGCATCCCTGGCGGATTTATTAAGCGCGAAGGCCGCCCCAGTGAACGCGAGATTCTCACTGCTCGTCAGATTGATCGTCCTATCCGTCCGCTCTTTCCCGACTATTTCAAAAATGAAACTCAGGTGATCGCGCTTGTCTTGTCAGCCGACACCGAAAACGATCCTGACGTCGTCGCGATCAATGCTGCGTCGTGCGCGATTACCCTTTCGGACATTCCGTTTGGTGGACCAGTCGGCGCAGTGCGCATCGGACTCGTGAACGGCGAGATGGTCGTCAATCCCAGCTACGCCGAGATGCGCGAAAGCCAGCTCAACATCATGGTCGTCGGAACGAAAGACGGCATCGTGATGATCGAGTCAGGCGCGAAGGAAGTAACCGAGGATCGCGTTGTAGATGCGATTGAATTCGCGCACGGCGAGATTAAGAAGATCTGCGCTGCTATTACCGATTTGGCCTCGCGGGCGGGCAAGAAAAAGCGACAGCTCACCGCTCCCGAGTTCGACGAAGGTTACTATCGCGAGCTGAAGTCGAAAGTTGGGCAGAAGCTTGCCGATGCGCTCGATACGAAAAAATATCCGAAGATCGAGAGCTATGCGAAAGTCGCCGAGATCAAAAAGGAACTGAAAGCCAAGCTGCCTGAGGGCGATGAAGCTGCTGCAGACAAGCTCGAGAACTACTACGAAGTGCTGCGCGAGCGGCTTTTCCGGGAGCAGGTCACGAAAGATCGCGTACGTCCTGACCGGCGTAAGTTTGACGAGATTCGTCCGATCACCATCGAAACGGGTGCCCTCCCGCGCACGCACGGTTCCGCGATCTTCACGCGCGGTGAGACGCAGGCATTGGTAACCACCACACTCGGCACCTCGGAAGACGTGCAGCGCCTGGAAAACTTCGAAGGCGAGAAGAAAAAGAATTTCATGCTGCACTACAACTTCCCCCCATTTTCGGTTGGCGAGACCGGACGCATGACGGGGGTGGGACGCCGCGAAGTTGGCCACGGCGCTCTCGCCGAACGAGCGATTACTGCAGTGCTGCCTGATGAGACCGCATGGCCGTACACGATGCGCGTCGTTTCAGACATTCTGGAATCGAACGGCTCATCTTCGATGGCTTCAGTCTGCGGAGCTGCTCTTTCGCTGATGGATGCAGGCGTTCCCATCAAGGCTCCTGTTGCGGGAATCGCAATGGGTTTGGTGAAAGAAGGCGACGATTATTCGATTCTCACCGATATTGCCGGGGCCGAAGATCACTATGGCGACATGGATTTCAAAGTCGCCGGTACACGGCAGGGAATCACCGCACTGCAGATGGATATCAAGATCTCCGGCATCACTGGAAAGATCATGCGCGAAGCGCTGGAACAAGCGCGCGAGGGCAGGCTCTTCATTCTGGACAAGATGCAGGAGGCTCTGCCGGAAGCCCGTTCCGCCGTCTCGAAGTTTGCGCCGCGCATTCACACGCTGCAGATTCCCGTGGACAAAATTCGCGACCTCATTGGTCCCGGAGGCAAGGTGATTCGCGGCATCGTCGAACAGACCGGCGTGAAGATTGATGTCGAAGACTCGGGCCGTGTGAACGTCGCTTCAAGCGATGAAGCAGCAATGAGCAAAGCGCTGCAGATCATCGGCGACATCACGGCAACTCCCGAAGTGGGAAAGACTTATCTAGGCAAGGTCGTGCGACTCGCCGATTTTGGTGCGTTCGTCGAGCTCTTCCCTGGAACCGACGGACTGTTACATATCAGCGAGATCGCCGAACATCGCATTAAAGATGTTCGCGATGAACTCCATGAAGGCGATCAGATCCTGGTGAAGGTTCTGGCGATTGAAGGCAATCGCATTAAGCTCTCCCGCAAAGCAATCCTCAAAGAACAGCGCGCCAAGATGGCTGGGTCAGCCGGCGGCGGATCTGCCCCCAGTCACGATGGCGATGGCCATCATCCCGAGCCTGTGAGTCCGAATGGTGGTGGTGAGAGCATCACGATTGAAGGCGGAGCCGACTTCACCGAAGACGAAGGGGAGCCGAACTTCAATCGCGCTGAAGGCGAGCCGGCCCACGCTGGACAAGGGGGAGGGCAGGGCCGTCGCGAAGGCGGTGGAGGACGTCCTGGAGGAGGAAGAGGACGCCGCCATCATCGCCGCGGAGGACCGCGTGGTGGAGGTGGGGGCGGAGGACGTCACTAACCGAAAACTCAACCAGTTTGAAAAGGAGACGCAAGTCTCCTTTTTCTTTTGTGCACTCCTTCAGATCGCATTGTTATCCTTGAGCGCGCATGGCTCTTTCCGTCGTGATCATCACTAAGAACGAAGAAGCAAACATCGGACGCACGCTGGAGAGTGTGCAATGGGCCGAAGAATGGATCGTAGTCGACTCGGGATCGACCGATCGCACTCGAGAAATTGCGAGACAACATGGCGCAAGGGTGTTCGAAGAAGAATGGAAGGGTTACGCTGCGCAGAAGAATTCCGCAATAGCGAAAGCGTCTTGTGATTGGGTGCTTTCGTTGGATGCAGACGAACACGTTTCGCCGGAGTTGGCCGAGAATATACGCCATGTCGTCAGCGCTAGCGAAGGACCTTCCGCAGCCGTCGGGTATTTCGTCGCCCGCCGAAATTTCTTTTTGGGCCGCTGGATTCGTCATGGCGGGTTCTATCCCGACCGGAAGCTGCGTCTGTTTCGTCGCGGCAGTGGAGAATTTGTCGAACGCGCCGTGCACGAAACCATCCGCGTGAACGGCGAGACAGTAACAATCAGTGGCGATCTTGTCCACAATGCGTACCCGACGCTCACTAGCTATATCGAAACCATGAACCAGTATTCGACGCTGGCGGCCGATGTATTAGTACGAGAACGCCGCGTCAGGCGCTCTCTCCCGTGGTTCTTTGCTAACGTGCGCCTGCGACCAGTGCTGAACTTCATCCGGAACTATTTTTTTCGCGGTGGATTCTTGGATGGACGAGAAGGCTTCTTGCTGCATTGGTATCACAATGTCTATGTAAGCTGGAAATATGCGAAGGCGTGGGAGAGCTTTCGTCAAATGTAGAGAACTTCGCCGTGACCTTGCGTTTCCAACTCGGTGACCTTGTGCCACTCAAACGAAAAGGCCGCCCGGCAATAGGCGGCCTTTTCTTTCAAGGGAGAATAGTTCCAACGGAGGCAAAGCCATCAGAACTTTCTGGACGAAATCTTATGGTTGACGGCGGGGGGTGTCAAGCGAATTTTCTGGAGCAAATCCCTTATAAATCAACAGCTTACAAAAATTGTTCCCAAATCGGAAATGTGAAGCTGGATGACGCAATTTTTCCACCGAAGCCGACCATCCACCCTGTTTTCAGCGACTTAGGATGATTTTTGGTCTAGTCGTTCAAGTTCAGCGTGATCACCCGGGTATCGTCAGGGCGGTCCACAAACCGCTCAGGATAAAAGCGTTTGAGGAGCACACGCATCCCGCCGAAGGCAATGCCGAATGCAATCGCGACTGCGAGAATGATTCCTACGAGCGCGAATACGGCAACTATCAAATTCCCGATGTTATCCCTCTTCGAGAGATAGGTCGGCTCGTTGTATGTGACCTCTGCTTCGTAGTTAACGGAGGCGAGAAGTGATTGCGCTTCAGACTTCGATGCGTCTCCAGCCACAATCGCGAGGAGCGGGCCGCTGCGCTTGATCTGAAAGTCTCCCGCAGTCTGCTGGAGCGCGGCACGATTCTGCTCGATGGCGCGCAGCTGCGTGCCCGCGATCTGTGGCGTCGGATAGGAAATGAGAGTGAGGCGCACGTTTCCTTCATCGGTTCGATACAGCGCCGTAATGATCTCGGGACTCTTCGCGAAATCAATTGATGAAGGCGGAAGTGGTGCGCCTGAAGCGTCATAAGACTTTGGTCCGACAGCGAATTTCACGGAATGCCGCACGAACTGCTGCTCAGGCAGCCATCGCGGTAGACTTGGAGGCTGTCCCAGATTGGACGCAGGCTCAGGCAGGTCACCTGCGATCTCGCGCATCTCCGCTGCCGACATCGCATCCACATGATCGAACTTTGCTTCGACGACGATGTTGCCCTGCATGAACAAGACGCGATCTCCGGCTGATTCGCCGTGGCGCCCGATTTCTTCGGTCTGCATTCCGGGCTGGCCATAGAGGGTGTATGCACCGTAGGCTCCGGTTGCGTCAGTGAAACGTGCAGCGCGAATGGTTAGCTTCCGATTGCTATCTTTGCTGTAAGCGGCAGATTCCAGATCGCTGAAGCCATATTCCTTCAGCACCGCAGCGTTGCTCGCGTCAGCGTCTGCAGGATTCGTGCTCGTCTTCACTGAAGAGGCATCCTGCTGCCATCCAGCAAATGCTTTGGGAAGAATCTGAGAGTCGGCGGCGGCGAACGTAGAAGCAAGCAGCAGAAGCGGAACGAGAAGTTTGCTGAAAAATTGCATGAAACCTGAGTTGAAGCGAAAGAGCCGTCAAACTCAGTTTATTAGACACCGCGAACGGAAGCGAGGATTCGGAACAGCAGCTTCTAAGCTGCTAAGCTCCTAGGCACAAGGGTGCGCCAAGACTTCCTCCTGCTGAAAAATTGCCGGCATTCCAAATCACCCGGCCAGCTTAGAAGCTCAGCAGCTTAGAAGCTCAGAAGCTTCTTTACTGCCCTGCTGCCGCAGGCTCTTTGGCGCTGGCGACCTTAACTCCGCTTAGTCCCCGCGCGTACCGGGTTACGCCACGGTACAGCGACTCGGCGATGCGCTGGCGGTACTCGGGAGTACGCAGCTTGCGTTCATCAGTGGGATTACTGACGAATGAGATCTCGGCAAGGATCGAGGGCATGTTGGCGCCGATGAGCACAATAAACGGAGCCTTCTTGACGCCGCGATTCTTTACGCCAGGGTTCTTAGCTGACTCGCCCGCATAAAGTGATTTCTGTACCGTCGCCGCGAATTCGCGCGATTCGTCGATCTTCTCTTTCAAGGCGATTTTCTTTACGAGGTCCTGGAGATCGTGAACGGAAGTCTCCGAAACCGCATTTTCGCGTGCTGCGACTTCCAATGCTTCGGGAGAACGCGTGAAGTTTAAGTAGTAAGTCTCAACTCCGCGTGCCGATGGATCGCGGCTGGAGTTTGCATGAATGGAGATGAACAGGTCAGCCTGATTCTGATTCGCGATCGCAGTGCGTGTTTCCAGCGGGATGAAGGTATCGTCCTTGCGCGTGTACACCACGTCGGCGCCGAGTTTGTCTTCGAGCAGCTTGCCCAGGCGCAGTGCCACGTCAAGTACAAGATCTTTTTCCAGCAATCCATTCGGACCGATGGTTCCGGTGTCGTGTCCACCGTGTCCGGCATCGACCACGATGCGGCCGATCTTCAGGCCGAGTGCACGAATCAGCGAAAGATCGCCATCTGCGGTTGGCGCGGCTTCATGCACGTTTGCCAGGGTTGTTGTCGGTTTATTTCTTCCCTTTTTGGGCTGTGTCTTTTTCGTCGTGACTACCGTGGTTTCGGCGGGATCTGCTGATTTTTTCTCCGGCTCGCGTTTTGCGACTGTCTCGACGACGGGTCCACTGGTCGGCTTGCTGGTCGCCTTCACCTGCTGCGGGTCATCGCTCAGGGAAGCGATTTCCGAAAGATCGAGATTCGACGTCTGCAGCGGAACTTCAGCTCGCGGAGGCACTGACGGCTTCGTCGATCGTGCAGTTTCGGTTTGGTTCTCAGCGGAAAGTGAAGGCGAAGCTGCAGATTCTTTCTTTGCGCTAACGATCTTGCGTTGGATCTTTGCGGAGCGAGACTGCGGTACCCCGGTTAACGAATTGGAATTTTCATCGGAATCGGCGTCTTGCGCCTTGGCAGTTTGTGTTGGTGCTGCCGGTTTTCTGCCGTGTACGTCGATGATCAGCCGATATGGATTCGGCAGCAGAAACGCTGAGTATTCCACGAGATTATCGACTTCGAGCACTACGCGCGCCATGTTGGGCTTGTACTGCGCTACCCGGACTTTCTTGAGCAGTCCGTCGTGGATGTCGTAGCTTTTGCCCATCAACTCGGAGGCCAGGCGGCTGCCGTAGAGATCAAAGTAAATTCGGTCCGGCGAGGGAACGCGTCCGGCTTCGTACTTAATCTCATCCCCAACATCGATCGCGATGCGCGTGTAATCCGGAGTCGACCAGTAGCGCAAGCTCGTGACCAAGGGAAGGCCCTTGTGCTTGGCCGTCGTCGCCTTCAAAGCGGCAGGTTTGGCTTTTGTTTGTTCCTCATCCTGCTGATCACCTCGATCTTCTTGTGACTCGCCACGCTTCGTCGATGTAACCAGTTCTTTCTCGCTTTCCGAATGCTTGCGCGCGGGATGCTTGGCTTCGTCGCCCATTTCGCGCAGAGCAGCCTTGGCATTGTCTGCGAGGGGATGATGTGGGTACCGTTTCAGGAAGTCTTCGAATGTGGCTTTTGCCTCGTCGCTGTCCCCGAGGTCTTCGCGATAGATTTGGCCGATACTCAGCAGGGCCTCAAAGCGATACTTGCTGCCTGGATACTCGCGCGAGAGGAATTCATATTCACCAATCGCAGATTTGAAACCTTTTTCGTCGTCTTCCAGCCGGGCTTTTTCCGTGAGCAGATCACCGACGGCTAGTACGCTGGCATCGGCGCGAGTCGAGGTCGGCGCGATGTGATAGACCTCGCGGAAAGCCTCAATTACGCGCTCGTACTCTTCAGGGGTGCGCTGCGATCTAGGACGCCCATTCAGCGCCTCGCGCATCTGCAGAGCCTTGTGGTACTGCTCCAGTGAGAGGTGTTTCTTGCGCGCAACGCTCACAGCGTGCGCAGGACTGGCGATCAGGAGAAGGCTGGAAGCGAGCAGTGCTGCTATGGAGAATTGACGAACAGATCCGCTGAAGTATCCCGATGCTCTCTTCATCCCTGTCTCCGCCCCCGGATGAGGCGTCTTATAGCCATGTTACTGCCGGCCAGAGCAGGGAAGCGGCCACGAACCCTACTCGATATCGCTTACCGACAGATGTCCTTCGGCGTCCCGCTTGAACTCCAGCGGGTGGCCAATTGTGAACTGGCGTGTGTTGTTGGATGCGTACAGTTGCGTGATGCGCTTTACGTAATTCTGCGTCTCTCGATACCTTGGGATACCGCGACTCTTCTGCACTGCGGTACTGCCCGCGTTGTAAGCGGCCAAGGAGAGTGCGACGTTCCCATGATAAGAGTCGAGCAGTTGCTTGAAATGCCGCACGCCGGCATCCACGTTCTGCGCAGGGTCGTACGGGTTCGTCACATTCAGTGACTTCGCTGTTGTGGGCATGAGTTGCATCAGTCCCATTGCGCCCTTGCGCGAACAGGCCTGCGGATTGAAATTCGATTCGACTTTGATGATTGCACGTACCAGATTGGGATCGACATCGTGCCGCATAGCACTCTCTTCCACAATTTTGTCGATCATCTGTGTGTCAGCCGACGTCGGTGGCACATCAAGCTTGCTGCGAAGCATTCCAGTCGAGCCTGCGCTCTGAACCTGCTGTCGCGATGCGGCTAGCAGAGCGTTGCCGACGGCCATGAAGCGGGAATTTTTGTATGCCGCTTCACGCAACAGCCGCCGGACCTCATTGGCCGCTGAGTGCGCCGCTTTCATGGAATGCGAATACATTGGAGGTACCGGTTTCCAGCGGTTCTCCCGGTTGCTCCAATAGAACATGCCGGAATCCTTCAGGCGGGCTGGCGCAGAGGCGTTTTCCGGAGCGTTCTCATAGACTAGGCGGCCGTCGCTCGTGTACGTCGCGACGATGCCTTGAGCGTGCGCGGCTGAGTTGAACCCGGCGAGCAGCAAAGGGGCGTACAGGATTGAAACCAGGCGCTTGATCATTCCTTCTCCAGAGGCCCAATCACAGGCCGATCCGGTTCCGACAAGAACCTCATTCCACGATAGTTAGCGCTCTATGTCGTTCTTTTCGGCGCTCCCCGTGGCTTCACCCGAGCTCCTAATCCTGACGGAAAAGTATTTCCAGAGCAGTTGGATTATAGGACGCCTGTTTCAGCGGGAGCAATAACCGGAAGAACAGGAACCAGCGGGGTGACTAGCGGAGAAATGCGTGAAAAGACCGAAGAAAGCGGTAGAAATCCATCGAATGATTGAAGAAGTTACCGAGGTACCTGATTGAGCAACAGGGAGTTTGCCGACTTTGGCAACGAGCAAGCGACAGAACCGTCGGCGGTAGCCGGTGGGCCAGGCGCGTGTGTTGCGATTGCGATTCTCGAACGTCGCATTTTTTGGCGGCGGTTCTGTTGTTTCTAGCCGACGCTTTGCTTTTGCTGCTCGGCGGCTTCATCGTGTTCCTGCCAGCCGGGCAGGACATTGCTTCCGGTTATAAGCCGCGCTCCCGATTGCCAGCTCAGGTACTGCCAAGCCCAATTCAACAACACGAAGAAGCGATTGCGATAGCCGATGAGATAAATCAAGTGAATGAACAACCAGGCGGACCAGGCGAGAAATCCCGAGAGATGAATTTTCCCGATCTGGGCGATCCCCTTGCTGCGGCCAATGGTTGCCATGCTCCCTTTATCCCAATAGCTGAAAGGCTGAGTCGGCTCGTCGGAGACACGTCGACGAATTTCTTTGGCGACGTACTGGCCCATCTGAATCGCAACGGGCGCCACTCCGGGTACAGGCGCTCCATTCTGTTCGAAGTGCGCCAGATCGCCGATTACAAAGATCTCGGGATGTCCTTCGATGTTCAGTCGGTCGTTCACGAAAACCCGTCCACTGCGATCAAGCTTGACGCCCAGTGCATTGCCGAGAGGGGAAGCTTTTACGCCAGCAGCCCACAAAGTGACAGCAGATTCAATGCGCCGATCGTCAACCCACACCCCTCCGAGTTCTACATTCGTGACCATGGTATTGGTGTGCACTTCGACTCCAAGCTGCTCGAGCTGTCTTTGGGCGCTCGCCGATAAATCTTCTGTGTAAGCCGGCAGCACTCGCGGTCCACCTTCGAGCAGGATCACTCGGGCACTGCGTGGATCGGTAGCATGGAAGTCTTTGCTAAGGACATGTCGTGCGATCTCAGAGATGGCGCCCGCCAGTTCCACGCCCGTGGGTCCACCGCCGACAATCACGAAGTTCAGCGCCCGATGCGTGCCGTCGAGCAGGGACTGGCGTTCTGCGAGTTCGAACGCCAGCAGAACTCGGCGCCGAATCTCGGTCGCATCCTCCAAGCTCTTCAGGCCGGGAGCGAGTGTTTCCCAGTCGTCGTGTCCGAAATAGGAATGGGTTGCGCCGGTTGCGACTACCAAAAAGTCATAGACGACATAATCGCCACCTTCGAGGTGAACAACCCGGCGATCAAGATCGAAGCTCACCACATTCCCGATCAGCACCTCGACGTTTTTCTTTCCGTGAACGGCACTCCGGATAGGCGCCGAAATGTCGGCTGGAGATAACGCCGCCAACGCAACTTGATAGAGCAAAGGCTGGAAGGTGTGGTGGTTCTTGCGATCGAGCAGCAGAACGCGAACATTGGCTTTGGCGAGGCCGAGAGCGGCCTTAAGTCCACCAAAGCCGCCGCCGATTACGACAACACGAGGCACATAGTCAGCAGTCCGACCCTCAGACGTATGCGGGTTCTCACTTTCCATACCTATTCGATGTCCGAGTGCAGGTGAAGTGACCGAAAGTAATGTCTACTAAGTAGCTGCCCCGATTGTACGTCTAAGGACCTCATGCTAACTTTCGCCAAGCTTCCACCGCGAAAGTGATTCGTGTGCCACGGGTTAGTGCAGAGGGTGCTCTGGGTCCTGCGCGCCGAACAAGGGATAGACGATGAACATCGATGATTTGCTCCGGATAGCCATGGACCGAAAGGCGTCCGACTTGCATTTGAAGGTTGGCAACTTTCCTCACATTCGTATCGACGGCGAACTCGTGCCGCTAAGCGAGCAATCGCGCACAACTGCGGAAGATATGCTGAACATGGCCTTCAGCATGATGTCGAATCGCCAGAAGCAGAAGTTCAAAGAGACCGCCGAGCTTGATATGGCGTATGGAGTCGCTGGACTGGGACGATTTCGTGTGAACGTTTTTCAGCAGCGCGGCAACGTTGGATTGGTGCTGCGCGTTATCCCCACAAAGATTCGCGTTCTTGATGAACTCTATCTTCCGAAAGTCATCGAGAAAATCTGCGACGAAGCTCGCGGACTCGTTCTTGTGACCGGCGTTACTGGTTCGGGAAAATCGACGACGCTTGCCGCGATGATCGATCGTGTGAACTCGCTTCGGCCTGAGCACATCATCACCATCGAAGACCCAATCGAATTCTTGCATCGTGACAAGCGTGGATTCGTGAATCAGCGCGAAGTGGAAGTCGATACGCCGTCGTTTGCATCAGCATTGCGCGCCAGCTTGCGCCAGGATCCAGACGTGATCCTTGTCGGCGAAATGCGCGACCTGGAAACGATCTCCACTGCGCTGCACGCCGCTGAAACCGGCCACATGGTGTTCTCCACGCTGCACACACTCGATGCGGTGGAAACCATTAACCGTATCATTTCCGTTTTTCCTCCACCGGAGCAGAAGCAGGTTCGCATGCAGCTTGCCGCGACGCTCCGCGCCGTCATCAGCCAACGACTCGTGCGTAAAGCGGACGGCAATGGCCGAGTTCCTGCTGTAGAAATACTTATCTCGACTGCCTTCATTCGCGAATGCATCATTACGCCGGAAAAGACGCGCATGATCCGCGAGGCCCTCGCCGGTGGCACTTCCCAATACGGGATGCAGACATTTGACCAATCTCTCTACGATCTGTATCAGCAAGGCTTGGTTACTTACGAGACAGCGCTCGAAAACGCAACGAATCCGGATGACTTCAAGCTCAAGGTACAAGGCATCGGCTCAACAGCAGACGCCGCGCGCGAGCAGATGGAAGCGGCTGGCTTCGGTAGATAAATCCAACTGCGATCCGACGGATATTGAGAATGCAAATTCCCAGGGCAGGGAATCTTGCAGGGAAATTTTTCCCGCAAAAAAGATTTTCGTAGACAGACCCGCATCAACACACGCGATTGGCGACCGACCAGGGAATCTGCAGGGAGTCCCGTCGTAAACCGTTCTCGCAAGTGAGACTTACAACCTGAGTTCTCGCTTCCACACAGCAGAGCACGGAGTTGAGCAGCGAACTCGGTCGCTGACCGTGGATGTGCGTCTTCTTTGTTGGCCTTCATTGTTGATGGCCGTTGCTGCGACCTTCTCTTTAGCTTCTTGCTATCCTGCAACTTCATGTCTTCAACCATCCGGATAGCCAAACGATTCTGCGGACCGCCAACCAGCGGCAATGGCGGATACAGCTCAGGAATGCTGGCATCGCTGCTTCCTGGGGCTTGCGAGTGCACATTGAGGAAGCCTATTCCGCTTGAGCGGGAACTTCAGGCCGAGCTGTCGGAGAAGACGGCGCGACTGTTAGACGGCGCCGACGTTGTAATCGATGCTGCCTCCACGGAGATCAAGCCGACGGAGCAGCAGCCTGTTGCATTTGATCAAGCGCAGCGCGTTGCCATAAGCTCTCCGGCATTCACAAATCATCCGTTCCCGACTTGCTTCACATGCGGTCCAGAACGCGCAGCCGGAGACGGCCTCCGAATTTTTCCAGGTCGGCTAGATGAGAAAAACGAGAGCAGCTCGATTTTCGCGGCACCCTGGATTCCGGATCCTTCTTTGGCAAGCGGCGGCGTACTCGTTCGTCCCGAATTCGTATGGGCAGCGATGGATTGCCCCACCGGCTTCGCTGCCGGCTTCCCTTGGCGAGGAACTCTGGTTACCGGACGTCTTGCCGTGGAGCAAGTCGCACCGGTGTATCCGCTGCGTCCTTATGTAGTGATGAGTTGGCCGACCGGGAGCGAAGGGCGGAAATTCCATGCCGGAGCTGCACTCTTTGGAACAGACGGGCAGTTGTGCGCGAACGCTCGCGCAACGTGGATAAAGCTTGAGTAAGGCGGCTGTTAGCTTTCGGCTGTCGGCCTTCGGGCAATTACCATTATCGATGCTGATCAAGAAAGTTTGAGCGTTCCCACTGAGGTTGGCTGCGGGAGTCCGTATCCACG
>DATEMI010000580.1:0-7499 GCA_035275665.1 Terriglobales bacterium
TCGGGTTTTGCGCCACCATGTTGAAGATCAAATCTCGGACTTCCTTCGGAAGCTGCTTCCTGCCGACTGGTTTGCGCACCCTGGAGATCAACCGCCAGTAGAACCGAAAGCCGGCTTGGTGCCAGCCGACGACGGTCTCGGGCGTGACGACAATCAGCGAATTCTTCCAATTGGACCAGATTCGCCGGGCGGTCACCCAGAACATCTTGTCAAAAACGCCGAGCCGTCGTCTCGGACGCCGACGCTTGAACACCATAAGTTGTTGTCGCAGAGCGAGATTCTCTAGCAGGAGAGTACGACGGGAGCAAAACAGAAGGATGGTCCCAAAACAGAGCCTAATCATGGGGCGCATAGCGCAGGTATAGCCGAAATTGAGAAAGTACGGGCGGAGTATCCTGTTTGCCACACCTTCTCCTCTGAAGTCTTCGCGCGACTCAACTGCGAAGCGGAGCGTTTTCACGACCCGGGCAGTAAACTCGCGGCATGGTCCAGCCAACGTACGATCTGCTTTCGAAGCAGCTTGAAATCGACGGGCTTAGATATGCACGAGTTGCAGCCCGCTTCGATGACGCGCGCCTGCTCCGTTACCATCGCGTGCGCAGTCACTGCGATAACAGGAATGTGGCGTATCTTTGGCTCTTGCCGGATCCATCTGGCCAGGGACAAGCCGTCGTCTAAGCCCAATTGAACGTCAAGTAAGACAACATTGGGCGGCTGAATTGTGAACGCGGCGAACCCCTGGCCCAGATTCTCCGCGGAGATCACCTCGAAACCTTCCGCTTCTAGCCAGTCGCAGAGCAGTTCTCGATTGGCCAGATTATCTTCGACGACCAGAACGCGGTGCTTCATACCTTCTCCGCCAGGGCTGGAGGCACCGATCTCTGCAATTGCCTGATCAACGCCTCCTGCCACCGTTCATGTTTCTGAAAAAGCGCCCCAGTATTTGCGCGAATGTAGTTTTGTTCTTCCGTGGTCAAGTCCTTGCTCGTCAGCACAAATATAGGAAGATCAACCGTCCGAGGATCAACGCGCCATTCGGCGAGCAACTGAAATCCGCTTACCTCCGGCAAACTTAAGTCAAGAATTACAAGATCGGGTAGAGATGCCGCGACGCGCGTGCGAGCTTCTGCGCCATCCGCAGCTGTACCCACTACATACCCACGCTTAGACAGCAATTCGACAATAAATTCACGCGTCGCTGTATCATCTTCAACCACAAGAATAGGGTGCGCACTCCCAATTTGTCCGCCTTGATTCAGGCAGCGTTCCACAGCGGTCAGTAGCACCGCTCTCTCCACGGGCTTCACAATGTATTCGTCCGCACCGAGGAGCGATCCCATGGGTGACTGATCGACGATCGTAACGATAAGCACAGGAATATTGGCCGTGCGGGGATCACTTTTCAAACTCGACAAGAGCTCCCAGCCGTTGACCGGTTTCATGACGATGTCCAGGGTTATGGCGCTAGGTTGTAACTTTGCCGCCATCTCCAAAGCGCTTTGCGGCTGATCACACAACACTACACTGTAGCCCGAGGAGGTGAGATGTGATTGAAGGAGTTGTGCTGCCGCAGCATCATCCTCAACCACGAGAATTCGAGCGGACTCAGGTGCCTTAAGCCCCCGGCCATTGTTATCGACTCCCCGTGTCACAACGGCCTCAACACTTGGCAATGTAAAGTAAAAGCAGCTTCCCGAGCCCAACTCACTCTCGATGCCGAGGTGACCCCCGTGCAATTCAACCAGACGGCGCGTGATAGCTAACCCCAAGCCCGTGCCCTCCACTGCCTTGTCGGTCTGGCTCGAACGAAAAAATACTTCGAAGATGCTCTGTTGCTCTTCAGCAGAAATGCCTGGCCCTGAGTCGCGAACCTCCACTCGCACAACCCCACCGAGTTGATGGGCCGCTAATTCAATTCTTCCTTCCTCGGGGGTGAACTTGATTGCATTGCCAATCAGATTCATTAGCACCTGCTTGAACCGGATGGCATCGGCTCGGACACTAAGGTCCGACTCGATATGAATTATCAAGGACTGCGATTTCTTGTCGGCGAGCGGGCGCATCGCGTCGACAACCTCGGCGAAGGAGGTGTTAACTAACACGCTCTCAATTGCTAACTGAAGCCGCCCTGCCTCGATCTTGGAAAGATCGAGAATGTCACTAATCAGTCGCAGAAGATGCTTGCCGCCAGTGTGGATGTGATTGACATAGCGCCGCTGCCGGTCATTCAGCGTGCCGTAACGCTCGTCGGTTAGCAGGTCCGAAAAGCCCAGCACTGCATTTAGGGGAGTTCGGAGCTCGTGGCTCATCGTGGAGAGGAATTGGTCCTTGAATTTGCTCGCGCGCTCAACTTCCTCTTTCGCCCGGAGTACGGAATGAGAAAAAGCTTCAACCTCTTTCTTGGCTGCTTCCAGCTCTGCGGTGCGTTCACGAACGCGTTGTTCTAACCCATCGTGGGCCTTTCGCAGAGCTCCCTCACTTTGCTGGATCTGTGTCAGCATCTCGTTGAAGGCATCGATCAAGATCGCCAGTTCACCGCGACTACGGATCGGAGTCACGCGCACCGAATAGTTCTTTTCGCGAGAAACGACTCGAGCGACCTCTGCCAAGTGCACGATGGGTTCAGCGACCGATCTGCGGAATAGCGATGAGACGAGAAGCGCAGCCATCAGGCATGCCGATAGGACAATCGCTGCAATGCCTGCATATCGTTCCAACCGCGCGTTCAGTTCTTCCAAGTCAGATCGGATGTACACGATCCCCGTCGGCTTTCCTTGGAACACAATCGAGCGGACAAGCACGATCTCGTTGTTCTTGAACCAATGAAATTCTGTTTGACCTGGAGTGTTTGAAGGAAGAAGCGGGATCTGGCTGCCCGGGTCGCGCAAGTATGACGCGAATAGCCGACCATCGGGCGTGTAGATCGCTGCGGACAAGATGTTATGGGCAGCTTTCAGTGCTGACAAAGTATTTTCCGCCGATTGTGAGTCGTTGAACAGCAACGCGGAGACAGTATTAGAGCCGACAATCTGAGCCTGTGTGGAAAGATTGCGCACCATCGTCTCTCGGAAAGTGACCATATCGTAGGTAATAAAAGTCACGCATGCCAGTAGCAGTGCCGTGCCACTCACGAGCATATTCATCAGCGTGAGCTTTCGGGACACGGAATGGTCTCGGATTTTGAGCATTCAACTATTCTCCGGGCGGCGCGTTTCTTCTTACCGTGGATGCTACTTTGAGCAGTTCGGAACTCAAAACAAGTCCGGAGCTTTCGGCGCTTGCTAAGTTAATCTCGAAACGAATTTTGTTGCTCTCCAAGACGAACTGAATCATGCCGCCGCGCTGCGTGAAGTCCCGCATGTCGCTAACTGTCAATATTCCCTCGTCATCGAGAACCGCTAGGATCGCCTGCAAGTGGACCTCTTCCGATGAGCTGATGAACAGGATGCGGCAACCCACGGCGTCTTCGGGCTTCGAGATACGCCTGATCACTACGGGCTTGCCATCTAGAGTTTCACCGGCAAAGGTTGAATTGAGAGCCGGACCGAAAGGGTCCTGTCCGAGCACACAGACTCCGAAGGAGTTGCCCTTCCCCGAGGCGAAATTGTCCGGCCATCTCACAAACCTTCCGAAATTGTAGAGGTAAGTGGCCTTGACCTGGTACTCGCTTACTCTTTGTTGTTGGGCAACCAGATTGGTCGCGGCGATCAGAGCCCATAGGACCGGCACAGTCGCGAAGCAAAGCCATCTCTCCAAGGAATACCGGCGGGCCGGCCTCTGAGACCTGATTCCGAACATAAATGTTTTCAAGAGGCGCCGCATTGGAGTCGATTTTTCGTCACCTGCTCCAGGTGGCCTTCGCGTAGTAGCTTCTTCGGATTCCCACAAGCGGGCCATCGTCGCCGCCGAACTCGGGATGTTGAGGTTGGAACAGGTTTTGCCCCACGAAGGAAACCTCAAATTGTTCGTTTGGACGCCAACCGAGACGGAAATCGCCGGTGGAATACGCATTCACCGTGGGGCCGGCCGGCATGGACGTCTGTGCCGGCAGAGCCGAAACAAACCGATAGGTTATGTCTGCTTCGACGTTCTTTGGGAGATTGAAGAAAGATTGCATCTCGATCTGGTGATGAGGGCTTGAGCCGTTGTCAGACGACGTGGTGAGTGAATTGTAAGTGCCCGCGGCGCCCACTTTGTTGTGCACGTAGAGATGCAAATACGAGTACGAGCCTTTCAACTCCCACCAGTCGGAGAGTTTCCAATCGGGTGCGATTTCGAAGCCGGACGTATCGCCCTTCGTCGCGTTAGCGAGCGGCAATTGCAAAACGATGTGCTCCGGTGCGGGGGACGGCTCTATAAATCCCGTGCTCGGTCCGTAGCCATAGAGATCGTTGTAGTTGTTATAAAAAAAAGCTTCGTCCAAGTACAAATTGTGGACCAGCAATGTGCGATATCCGGCCTCGGTGCCCAAGAGTTGTTCGGATTTGAAACTCTTGCTACCCACAACCCGCAGAAAAAGCGGCGGGGACGGCGCCAGGAGATCGGTCAGTTGCAAGTCCTGATCGAGCCGCGAGGGAGTGCGGACCGCGCGGGTCACCGCCGCCCATATGCTTTGGTGCTCCGATGGGGTCCACAACAGGCGGGCGTTCGGCTGCACTTCGAAGCCGCTGTAATTGTTGTGCTCGAATTTCGAGCCGAGCGTGAGCGACAGCCGGTCAGGCGCAAGCGCGATCTGATCCTGAAGAAACCAGCTATAGATGCTGTCGGTTTCCTGTTGGGGCGCGAAATTGAGAGTGGCGAATTTCTGGGTGATGTTGTCGGGACTCCATCGCGCTCCGGCTCCGATCAAGAGATCGTGCCGGGAGTGCAGCGCGACATGGTAAAGAAAATCGATGTCGAGGGTGTTGCGAATTTCATCGAGCTGCGGGCTCAGCCGCGACGTGCGGTCGTAATAGCTCTGTAATTGCAGATCGGAGTTTTCGTTGATCTGCCGGTGCCATTGACCCAACAGATTTCCGCCGGCGACATTGTGAGCGTCATCGAGGATCTCCGATGAAGGTGGCGAGTAGAGTGCGACCTCAACGCGCTCGCCGTCGTATCCCTTATACGTATCACCTTGCAAGGTGAACGTGTCGCGCTTATCTTTCTCCCAATCGATTCGGAAGCCACCCTGACCCGTCTGCCACTCGTCAAAGGAGGAGTGGTCGAGGTGAAACTCAGCCGCGCGCCCAAAGGCGATGCCGTAGAAGCGAAAATCGGCATTTTTGCCGTTTCCGCCCCCGTAACGAAAGGCGCCCATGCCTTGGTCCACGTTTCCGCCGCCGGACGAGACCAGGACGCCGTGCGTGTCCTTCGCGCTTTTGGTGATGATGTTGATCACGCCGTTCACAGCGTTGGCGCCCCAGATCGTGCCGCCCGGCCCTCGAATCACCTCAATGCGGTCAACGTCCTCGAGCATCACATTCTGTACGCTCCAATACACGCCGGAAAAAAGCGGGCTGTAAACGCTCCGTCCATCGATGAGCACGAGCACCGATTTCGAGAACTCGCTTCCAAATCCTCGTATGCCCACAGACCAATGGTCGGAGTCGATGCGGGCAACTTCCACGCCCGGCACTAGGCGCAGCGCCTCGGGAATATTGGTAGCGCCGGACCGGCGAATGTCCTCTTGCGTGATGACGAAGATAGCAGCGGGTGTCTTCTGAACTTGCTGCGGATCCTTGGACACAGTGGTGACCTCTAAGTCACCGAGTTGTTCAAGGCTGAGCTGTTTCAAGCTGTCAGAAGGCGTTTCTCCGTTTTGGGCTTCTTGAGCTCGACTCTTACTTATCAGCCCCATGAATGCAAGTAGAAGGATGAAGGTGTTTGCGGCCAGGGTACGTCGAAGGGATCGTCGCTTTGCGCGTTGCCGATTTGTGTCGCTTGACGGATGAGAAAGGGGGCTAGCGCTCATTCTTCAGTTCACCAGAAAACACTGACTCGGTAGACAGGGCTTCCAGTTCGTCTATCAGGGAACCGTCCCACCATCCACGTTTCACTTCGTCCCGAATTTTAGCGATTGCCTCATCCGGCGACAGTGCCTTCCGGTAGGGCCGATCCGTCGTCAGCGCATCGTAGATGTCAACCGTTTGCAGGACTCGCGCGGTGATGGGGATTTCGTCTCCTTGGAGCCCATCGGGATAGCCCGATCCATCTAGCTTTTCGTGATGATGGCGAATGATCGGTAGCACGTGGCGGAAAGACTTCAACGGTCGGCAGATTTTCTCACCCACCAGTGGATGCTGCTTCATGATTTTCCATTCGTCCGCGGTCAGTGGCCCCGGTTTGAGGAGGATGTGCTCCGGTACCGCGACTTTGCCGACATCGTGAACGATACCGCCGCGCCGAAGCGCCACTTGCAACTCCTCCGGCAGGCCAATCTTGCGTGCTAGAGTCACTGAGTAATCCGAGAGCCGCTCGCAGTGTCCTTCCGTGTACGGGTCCTTCACTTCGATGCTCGTGGCCAGACTGAAAAGGACGGTCTCCGCATTCTCCAATTCGTCCGTAAACGACTTGAGACGCAGAAGTGACTGAACGCGCGCCAGAAGTTCGTGCTTGTTCACCGGTTTGTTCAGGAAGTCGTCTGCGCCGCACATGATTCCGTGAATGCGATCATCTGTATTCGTCAAACCCGTGACCAAGACCACGGGTGTCAGTCTTGTTTTGTCATTCGACTTGATTTGCTGGCACGCAGAAAACCCCGATCGACCGGGCATTACGACATCGAGAAGGGCGATGTCCACGGTTCCTTCAAGGACAGTGGCTATGGCCTGATCGCCGTTTTTGGCGCAGACGACGCGATAACCGGCCACCGACAACATTCCAGAAAGAAGCTCAAGATTGGCTTCATTGTCGTCGGCAATTAAAACCGTAGCGCTGGCTGGCTTAAAGTCAGGCATACAATTGCTCCCGGGCGCACCAATGAAAGGCATGACAAACCGCCGCAATAATTGCAGATCGATAGGGCGGCCTATGTAGGTTATGTCCGTCTTTCGAATCGGCGTCGGTCAATTCGAGTGGTACTACCACAAAGAGTTAATCACCGGAGTTATGTAGTTTGAATCTCGAAGACAGCCGGGCGGTCGTCAGAGTTCGCGACGATGGCAAGGGCATCCCGGAGCAAACCGCGAAGTTTCGACCCCGCAGCGTTGGTGTCGGCGTTAGCGGCATGCGGCAACGGATTAAGGAATTCGGTGGAGAATTGCTTCTCCATAACGCGAACCCCGGGTGGACAGCGGATCAAATGATGGACACGAGTCTGGTGTTGGAAGCTTTGGAAAAAGCCATTGTCAGTCGGCAGCCTCATCCGGGTCTGGTGCACCATTCTGATCGTGGGTCACAATACGCAAGTGTGGAATACGTGAACCGATTGGACAAATGCGGAGCCGGTGAGCCGTCCTAGACAGTGGGGAGATTAGGGACGGCGGTTCCATTCTCGGGAGGGAAACTCACCGTCCCCT
>DATEMI010000581.1:0-13884 GCA_035275665.1 Terriglobales bacterium
TCAGGATCCGGCTGCACCAAGACGTCGGCTTTGTACTGCCGCGACCAGAGCAACCACCTCAGCGAAGGCCGCAGCGTCGGCTCATTTCTCTGTAGAGCGCCCGAAACCGCAACAAAGCCAACCACCGCCAGCAGCACTGAAATGCACTGACGTGCCCGCTTGCGGATGGCAGCTACCAGCATCCACAGAAGGCAAACCAACAGAACGCCTGGTTGAACAAAGCGGACGTACAGGAGCTGACCCGCCAGGCGGTCTATGCCGTGGGTCATCAGCAAAACCAACGTGATGCCTGCTGCTAGAACGACAAAGAGAGGTAGCCACCAGATGACTCGGTCCTTCGAGACGACTTGCTTATTCCGATTTCGGAGCGCAAGCAATACTGGCGTCAAGATCGAGACGAGAGCGACTGCTGCGCAAATGAAGGTTATTGGATCAATCACCGTTACAGTTTACGCGGAGGAAACATGGGGAAACATGGAGACCGGACGGAAATTTCCTGAATCGGGAAAAGGGGAATGAGAATACGATCCGTCTGGAAGGTGTGAAGAAATTGAGTTTTGAATTTTGCGACGTGGAGCAAAAAGCCTGCCGGGGTTCGATCAATCGTTTCTGAGGGGTTGCTAAAAGCAAATGTTGTTTCGCGATTAGGAGCCCAAACTGAAGTCAATTTTTTTACACCTTCCTGCAACCATGTTTTACCCTCCTATAACATGTCATCCTGAGCCGCATTTTGGCGAAGGACCTCCCGCAATATTTCCGACTGAAATGCCGCCGGTAGGGCTCCTTCACCAAAACCCAGGCAATTGGCCAAGGAGCCTTGTAAGTGCATGTCAGGCGTAAGCATCCTGGGAGATCCTTCGCCCAAGCGCGGCTCAGGATGACAGGCTCTGAGGAGACTTGATCATTCCGTGAAACATTCACCTTCAAAAACCGGGGACTGCGCCCAGGTCCGTTCGCTGAATCCTATCGTCGATACACGAAGCTGATGTGTATATTCTTTAGCCAACAGGAGAAGGTGATGACTCCAGGCGTAGAAGCGATCTTGAAAGAATTTCGTGCTGAAGTTCCGGCCACACGGCGCGTGCTGGAGCGCGTGCCGGGCGACAAGCTCACATGGAAGCCGCATGCCAAATCGCGGTCGCTGGGCGAGCTGGCAACACACATCGCCGGAATTGCCGGCATGGCCGAAAGAATCGCAACCACAGACGAGTTTTCTCCCGGCGGTGCCTCGCCCCTGAAGCTCAACACCATCGAGGAAATTCGGGAGCGCTTCGACCAGAACGTCCGCGACGCCGAAGCAGCGCTGAGCAAAATGACCGAGGAATCCGCAAATGGGAAGTGGCGGCTGGTCTTCCAAGGCAAAGAAATCTTCAGCAAGCCGCGCGTAGAAGCATTGCGCAGCAACGTCCTCAACCATCTTTATCACCATCGCGGGCAGATGTCGGTCTATCTGCGCCTGCTCGATGTGCCGGTTCCTGCGGTAATCGGGCCTAGCGCAGACGAAAATCCGTTTCTCTAGCGATTAACTGAAGATGGAACGCTGCAGGCTCATCGGCTCCGTCCTCGCGGTCCTTGGAAGATTTCGGCGGATGGCGCCCCTTTGTCACTGTAGGTCCCAAAGAGTCTATCGTGAGGCCCACACAAGCAGTGGGTGCTCCATCGTGCCTGATTTTGGCAAGGGTGAGTGAGGATTCCGGATTTGGTCTATTTGGTTTTGATGACGCCATTCAGCGTTCATGGAAGCCAATGCTCGCGCAAACAGCGCGAGGCTGAGGCACTCGGCAAATAGACTTGCGGGAGAGTCAAGGGCTGTGAAGAAACGTCATGTGATCGGCACGGTAGTATCCCTCACAATTTTTGTGATCTTGAACGTGACTGAACCGAGGAGCCTTTGCGTAGATTGTGCTCTCCATCGCGGACGCCCATTTCATTTTTGGCATGAAAGCGGCTATGAGGGGAGCGCTCCGGGTTTGCTTTGGCATGGTTTACTGGCCGACATTCTCGTCATTTTTGGTGCAGCAATATGCTTTACGTACCTCATTGGGCTGTATGAACGAAGAAAACATTAGGCGGATCGCCTACGCTTTGTCACTGTAGGTCTGAAAGATCTTATCGAGATGCCCACACAAGAAGTGCGTGCCCAATCCTTGCCTGATTTTGGCAAGCATGGGTGAGCACGATGGTGAGGATTCCCAGTTTGGTTTATTTGGTTTTGATGACGCCATTCAGCGTTCATGGAATCCCATGCTCGCGCAAACAGCGGTCGACGACGAGCGCCCGGCTTCGGCTGCGTGAAACGTACCTGAGCAGCGAATCTCGGCTGATGAGCAACATCCCCAGGTTTCACGCCTCGATCATCAGTTCATCGCCGAGGCGTTCGGTAAGCGGATGATCGCCAAATTGTTGTGCCGGCGTGCCAACTACTACAAGGGAAACGCCAAACGGAAGATTCAGGAACCGAGTCAGAAAACGCTCGATATCGAGCAGACCGACGAAGAAGCGATTGAGCCATGCCGGCAGTTCACGAATGGCAGTTTGCGGATAGATATTCTTCTTAAATAATCCCTGCCAAAGCCGCACCGCCAAAATGGGAAAGAACAATAGCGTGATGAAATATGTGGAGCTTACTACGTCGAAGCCGGCACTCGTCATCTTGTTTCGTAATTCGTGCGCGGTATATCGGCGTCGGTGCTTCAGCGCCTCATCGTGTTCGCTCCAAAGAAAGCCATATGCGGGAACCATAGCAATGAATATCGCCTCGGGAGCGCATACTCGATGGATTTCGCGCAGGGCGACGATATCGTCATCCGTGTGTTCGAGCACATCAAGGCATGTCACTACATCAAACGAGTGATCCGGAAAAGGCAATTCCTCTGCTTGCGCTTGTTGTACGGGCACGCCTCGTTCCAGGGAGCATATTTCCAGCGCCGGCAAGTGGGAATCGACGCCCGTCGCCCGGCCAAAGCGCTGAAGCAACTCTAAGGTTGCGCCTGTTCCGCAGCCGACATCGAGTATCTCCGCCAGTGC
This sequence comes from Terriglobales bacterium, assembly GCA_035275665.1. Lineage (GTDB taxonomy): Bacteria > Acidobacteriota > Terriglobia > Terriglobales > Acidobacteriaceae > Gp1-AA112. Next base: position 3,028 of record DATEMI010000581.1, read on the forward strand.
GCTGATTTGCCTCTCACGCAGCAGTTGGGCGACGAGACGCCGCCGGGCCACAAACCACCAATAGGTGTCTTCCAGACGATACATGGCTGTGTACTCGTTCAGGTTCATGCCATCACCGTCAGCTCGGAGGCTATAGTTGCCCTTACTTCTTCGTCGTGTTCTTCTTTTTTCTTGCGGCCGGCGGTGCTGGAAGATAGCAGCCAGACTGCATTCATCAGCAATGGACCTTCAAAGGGCTTGCGGTATCGGCCCTCGACATACCCCGTGGTCTGGAGAACCAGGGCAATCACGGAGACGCTAACAGCAGCAGCGAAAACATTGATCTTCCGATCGCGGAAAAACCGCCGTGTATTGCCCAACAGCACAAACGTCACGAGTGCTGCCCACATCCACCTGAGTTTTATCTGTAATAAATCGGGAAGCCGGTTGGGATTATTGTCGGGCCAGCTTTCTCCAAACATGAAGAAGATCGCGTTTTCCTTCCAGAGCGTCGGCAAAAAGGACGCCCCTCTCGATTTCATTTCGATCTCACGCTTCCAGTCTTGCGTGCCATGCTGCAGGTTGATATTGGCCTCGACGGTTCCGCTGCGTGAGCTCTGCCATGAGCTCAGGGGCGCAAGCGGCTTCTGTCCATTCTGGGGAGAGGCAAAGCCGTATAGCCAATGGAGGCCGGCATCGTTGGTGAAGTTGATCCTTAATTCCGCGCATCCTGAACGGTAGTAAATGGTGTTCATTGCGGGATATCCGAAGGGCGCCCATACGTGAATGATGCGATAGGCTCTGTATGCGGGACCTAAAAGCATCAAGACAAGGAGTCCAAGCGAATAAATGATCGCCTTGCCTCGCTCGAACTGCCGGGAAAGCGCAAGCCCTACTCCTGCCAGCAACAGCGGCAAGGGTGTAAGTTTCGTCAATAAAGTTGCCGCAGCAAGGACGATCGCGACCAGCAAAGCTGAAATAGTCCTTTTGCGCGCCGCGCGCCACAACGCCCAGAGCGCGCCACCGAGCAATGGAAGCAACAGAGTCTCCGGCATCACATAGCCAAAGATCGCGGTCCATGAAGGAAGCCAGCATAAGAGAAGCCAACACCATTGCGCGTTTCCTTTTTTGGGAAGAACTTCTCTCGCGAAGCGATACCAGATCCACGGTGTGAGGACCGAGAGTACAGCCGTATAGCAACTCATGGCGATGGGATCGCCGATGGTGAGCTTTGCAATCGCTGACAGCCAAACCTGGTAGCCGATTGGATCTATGCCAGCCAGCGGGCTTAATACCAACGGGTCTCGGATATGAGCCCAATGCCGTCCGGGATCGGTTGCCAACATCTCCATGGGCCCGTGCTGGAATGCCACAATAGTCCTGCAGACACACCCGGCAGCGATAGCGAGAGTGAACAGGAATCCTTTTGAGTTTCTGAGAACTGCGCCTGTGACTGCCTTAACCTCCCGAACGCCTGTCGGCTTATTTCCGACGAGGAAAGCCTTCGCGACGAATTTCTGTACTCGTTCCGGGGTCGTCATGACGCGTAATTATGGTTTCGGCTCACGATCGATGAATAGTCTCTCGACCTGAGTCCGATATTCATCGCGCAACTGTTGGGCTGAAGACGTTGCCAACGCCGCCGGTGAAGTTCTACCTTGCACTCTCAAGAGAATGAGTGAACGCAGTTGCCCTGATCATGCCATGAGGTGCTGACTTTTTGCGTTTGCTAGTGAAACGAAAGTCACATGACTGTTTGCGAGTGAGCCCCACTCCTGTGGCTGAGGATTCCCAGTTTAGTTTGCTTGGTTTTGATGACACCATTGAGCGTTATGGAATCCCGTACTCGCGCAAGCATCGCGCGAAGATCAGGCACCCGCGCACATCCCTGACTAAGCCCAGAGACCTGGAAAGTTCCCGACCCCTTTTTACGAACTTAAAACAAGCCGCTCAGGTTCCTTATGAGGCGCCGAAGGTTACGCGAAGGGTTTACGGCAAAAGTAACTAACCTCTCTGCCTATGCCGTGTTCTAGTAGCCAGGCTCGTCGTTCAGGAGGATGAAATGAAACCGATCGCCACATTTGCTTTGGCCATGGCTATGGCTACATCTGCGTTCGCTTATGGGAAAACGCCCAAGCCCCACAACCACGCGCGTTTTGCGGACAAGCACGAAGACAAAGCTGAGAAGAGGGATTTGAAGGCTTACTGCCGAAACCACACCAAAGCTGAATGCAAACAGGCCAAGCGTAATTTCAAGGCCGAAGAGAAAGCAGAGAAGCCGCCGAAGAAGTAGTTGATTGCAGACGCCGGATTGACTCGGGCACAGGAAGAACCCGTCCTGTGCCTTCCGTGCGCTCGACAGCTCGCCGGCAAACGATAGTTCATAAGCCTCTGGTACCGTCGACGCTGCAACACCGGTCCTTAATACTCTTCACCATTACCAGGAAGTAAATCGCCCCGACTCGGAGTATGAATGTTTCGCAGATTCGCAGCAGTTCTTTTTTCCGCATTTGTAACCACAGCAGTATTTGCGCAGAACGCTCCAGCCAATCAAAAGCAGACGGACGAAATCGGCTGGACCTCCTCGTTGAACTTCGATGGCAGCGCCAACTCCCAAGAGCGCGTAATGGATCTTGACTCCACCGCAGGCTACAACTTCAACAAGCATTGGGGCGTGGACATGGGCGTTCCGCTATCGTTCGTCTCATCCTCGAACACAACTACGACCGGCTCGACCTCCAGCAAGTCCACGTCTGCGCTGAACAGTCTTGGCAACATCCATACCGATTTGAACTTCAAAGCCAACGGCGACGTTGCGAACTACTCTTCTGCGCTTACAGTCGCAGCGCCGACCGGCAGCACCAAAAAGGGCGTAAGCACAGGGCGCTTTAACGTTGGCTGGAACAATCACGTTGAGCACGCCTTCGACCGGCTGACCCCCTTTATCGAAGCAGGATTCTCGAACGGCCTCACCGACAGCAAGTTTTTCCATCGCCCATACACCACCCTGGGTTTTGTGAGTCAGTTCACTGGCGGGAGTTCCGTTGATCTCGGGGGCAATTTCAGTATTGGTGCGAGTCTCTATGATGTGCTCCCTTCAGGGACGCAGAAGATGTTCAGCAAACTGGTCGCACAGAAATCGGGTTCTACTGCCGGAACCGGCAAGAATGGCCATGCCTACGAGCTTGCATCGGAGACTACAGGCAACGCCTCGCTTACGCGGGACAATGGCGGATCGGTTTGGGCCGAGTTCTCGCCCGCGGCGTGGGACTTCCAAATCGGATACACACACAGCGTACATCTGGCGTTGAATACAGTCGCCTTCAACGTGGGCGTGAATCTTGGAAAACTGATGAAGCAGGGTGGGAAGTAGGAGGTAGCGCCATAACAAAGCGGGACAGCCGATCTGCCCTATTTTTCCTGACGCCTCCCTTTACAAGCTCTGTGTACATCGCATTCAGATACCTTTTCTTCTCACTCGAGAGGCCTGAGCACCATTTTCGCGAGTTGCGGTGGTCCTGTGGCTGACGAATGTCTAATGTTTACTGATTTGACAATATATTGACAATTCCCGCAGCAACACTGAATTCCGAGTGAGCTTCTTAGCTGGTCAGCGGCTCTCCCCAGCCCCAAGGTGCAAGTATGGGCTTCCTCAAGGTGTTATGTAGCGCTCTCCTCGTCTGCTCAACCCTTTCACTCACATCATGCATGAACTCTGGCGCCTTCACGGCTGCGCAGCAGCCAGGTGCCGCGAGTTCCCCAACCGGTAATTCGGCAGTTTCATCGGCTGCGTCTTCACAGATCCTTTATGTAGCGCACACGCAAACAATCGGTACCTACGTTGTCGATCCAGCCTCTGGCAGCATTACCCAGATCGGGTCTGACGTCACCGTACAGAACACAGCATCTCCTGGAGCCGGACCGTTGAATGTAACGGTGTCGCCCAACGATCGTTTCCTCTTTGTCAACTTGTACGATACAAGCGGCAACCCCTTCCTCGGAATTTTCGCCACCGACGGGCATGGCGTTCCCCAACTGCCGGCGATCCAGACGGTAAAATTGGCTCCGTTCGAGCAATTCAGCTTTGACCCAAACGGTAGGTGGGCATACTCGCTGATCCAAACGACGGACGAGAGCACACAGATGACCAGCGCGGTAATTCATCAGTGGTCGATCGATCCCGCGACCGGGAAACTCACGGAAACAGGGATGCAAGTTTCCGATCCTCCCGCTCAATTCAGCAATTACGCCATCGGCAGTGTGGTGCTTGGTGGCACTGTGCTGCTGAGCTCATCCGACCGCTCCATTGACGGCTTCGATGACGTGGGATATCTCAGCCATTCGATTGACCCTGAAACGGGGGCACTTGGCCCGGCCACAAAGTTCTTTGGATTCTCGTGGCAATGGGGCGAGGTTGCGCGCATCGCTCTCAGCTCCCAGTACGTCGCCAAGTTTTTTGACGGTATGGGTCCAGACGACACTTCCATCTGTGTAGCTCCCATGCAGACCTCCACAGCGGCGCCTGGGAACTGCTTCGGGTTGGCGGACGAGCAGAACAACGGAGACGGCCTTATGCAATTCGACCCGTCAGGCAATTTCCTGTTCGTTCACGATGTGATCACTAGCCGAATCAGGGTCTTGCAACTTGATGCTCACAATAATCTTCTGCGCGATACCGGTAGCTTCATCCCCGTCACCACTGGCGAACAGGTTACATTTAGTCCCGACGACAGTTTGGTTTATGCAGTTCCGGACGCAGACGCGCACCTGCACGTCTTCGGCTTTGACAAATCCAGCGGCGCGCTGACGCCAAAGGGCTCGCCGACCGCCCTGCCCCTTCCCTTTGTCTTAGTCTCCTCAGCACGTAAGTGAGTCTCAGTTGGTGCAGTTTGAGTATCGACCCGTGACGATGCTCGAACTGCACCGGCTTACTCGCGACCATCCACCAGGCGACGGAAGCCGTACGCTTCATTTGGTAGATCTAATCGCGATGGGATAAGGAGCATTGAATTCGACAGGTCGGGCAATTTCCTGTTCGTTAACGATGTCGTCCGCCACCAAATCCGAGTTCTGCAAATCGATGCTGAGCATAGCGTTCTGCGGGACACCGGGAACGCCATTCCGTTTATGGGCGAACTTTTTTCAGTCCGGATGACAGCCTCGTGTTCGCCATCTCGGATGGGGCCGCGCTGGTGCATGTTTTCAGCTTTGACAAATCCAGCGGTGCGACGAGAGCCCGATTTTTCGTCGCCATCGACAGCCCATTTAGAGCTCAGTTCTCGTCCTAAGAAAGGATCACGTTCGTGACGCGCTTGGAAATCCTGGAGTTTATGCGAGGCTACTCGCTGGCCGTGCAAGCATCTGTCTCGCCATTGGGCGCACCGCAGGCTGCTGTCGTTGGCTTCATCGTGACGGATGACTTTGAGATCGTCTTCGATACCATTGAAACGACTCGTAAGATCGTCAATCTCCGCCGGAACGTGCAGTGCGCGTTAGTCATTGGTGGAATAGCGAACGGTGATGAGCGCACCGTGCAATTTGAAGGCATTGCGGACGAGCCAGTAGGCGACGATCTTTTACGCCTGAAGGAACTCTATCTTGTTCGATTTCCCGAGGCGCGAGAGCGGCAGCTCTGGCGAGGGTTGACCTATGTTCGTGTCAGGCCACAATGGCTGCGCTTCAGCGATTTCAACCAGTCTCCGATACGCATCATTGAACTCACGTTCTGAATGGAATAAAACTGGACACCTGATCTGCCCTACTTGTTTTGCGGGGAGCTGTTTTAAATAGGCAGTGCGGCACCCAATTTTGGGTTCGACACAGAAAACCAAAGAGAGAAAATAGCGTGCGTCGCCCGCCGGTGAGGGTTGTGTAATGGTAAATAACCACTTGTTGTCTCTGCATTTCAAATCCCCACTTTCAATAAATCGGAATCGTTCGGGACCCACAGCTGGGGATCGCACCCAACAAGAAAAATCAGCTGCGCAACCCACGTTGAAGGTGATTCGTCACGTACATTGGTGCCACTTTTTTGGGCATTTGCCACGAAGACATGCAACAAACTGCAGATAGAATGTGTCTGATACACGCGAGGGAGTCTGATGACCGCTCAGCTCTGTCGGCTCTTTCTCTTGCTGGCTATCCTTGGCCTCGCCGGGTGCGGCTCTTCTATCGTCGAACCCCGAGGCGGCCTGCCTCTAGCCCCATCGTTTAAACAGGCTTTCGAACAAACCAGCTGTGAGGCCATGGCCCCGTCTGCCTGCCCCGGCAGCTACGGCTTTACGGTTAACAGCGCAGGAAACTTCGCGGCCGGCCCCTCGCCCGCCGGCATCATTCGCCAAGGAAGTATCACCGCCACTGAAAACAGTGCGTTGAACGCGGCTGCCGAAGCCTACCTGGCTTCTACCGGCTCTTCTACGAGTTGTCAGGTGCAGCAATCGGTCCCGGGCGTCAGCGACGTTATCCGCATCACCAACAATAATAGTCAGACCATCGATGTATTCGACCAAGGCCTTTCGCCCGACACCACCGGAAACTGCGTTACCGCCGATAGCGACAAAGCCGCGGCCCTGACAATGCAAGTCCAGCAACTGCGCCAGAAGTACTATCCAAACCCGTTCCCGACCAGTTGAGGGCAGTTTGGCGGAGTGACCCACCATTCCCATTCTGGTCTGAAGTGTTTTGTGCGTGGCCGGAGTTTCGCTTTGATTTGATCACACCAGAACATTCGCTCCTCAACATTCATCGAATCCCACCGTCGCGCACAGGCCGCCAGGATGCGTGGAAACCGGCCTGCACACGAAGGTGTGAGGAGCCATTCGACATTGGTAATGTTCCGCTTTCTTCCGCTCTCTGAAAAAATGCAGTCCGGAGCAGATACGAATGCGAAAGACTTTGCTTGCCTTAACCGTTTTTGTTTTTCCCGTGTGGTTGCACGCCCAGGGCGTTCCGAAAGCGGAAGTTTTTGGCGGGTACTCTCATTTGCACACGGGTGGTCAGGGCTTCAACGGCTTTGATGCCCAATACACGTACAACCAAAGTGAAGGGCTGAGTATTACCGGCGACGTGAGTGGCGAATATGCCGGTCAGTCAGTGAACGTGGGCGGAGTCGGAGGGGCCAGCGCTCACGCGCATGCCTACACGTTCCTCGTCGGGCCAACTTATGCCTACCGCAAAGAAGACAAGTTTGTGCCCTTCGCCCACTTTCTGATCGGTATTGCCCATGGCAGCAGCAGTGCGCAGACGAACATTCTCGGTCAGAGCGTAAACGTTTCGAGCAGCGATACCGGCTTCGGCCTCGCACTCGGCGGAGGCGTGGATTACGAACTCAACGAGTCGTGGGCGATCCGTCCTGTGCAGATCGACTACGTATCCGTAAACGTCGGCGGCGGACGTGCGAATGCTTTCCGCTACGCTGCGGGTATCGTGTATAAAATCAGCAAATAAACTGTCCTGAAGATTGGGCAAAGCGCGACTACCGCGAAAGCTCCGCCTGATTCCTGATTCGGGAACGGTTTCTGCCAATCGAGATTTTCACGGTTCCCGGTTTTCCAGGCAAACGGTTCATCGCGAAGCACAAGTGTGTTGAGGTCGGACTGGCGCGGATGAGCAAGCGGGACGGGCGCTTCCTGATCGGGAAACCCTATGAGAAAATGTCCATTCTGGCGGATGCCCACGCGCTTTCCTATTCTGGATCTGAAGGATTCTGCCTCGCGGCTTTTAAAAAACGGCCGATTGGCTCATTGTGGGAATTGGGGAGGGCAGCGCACCTGGCTCAGAGGTGCTGGGCGGCTGGAAACGAGCCGCCCGCACCGCAAACTTTCATTTCCGCTTTCCATGTGCCAACCAGCCGATGAGAAAGCCGAGCGCAAGCCCGCTCAGCGCGGCTGACCCGACGGCTGTAAACGGATGCCGTTTAATCTGGTGACGTCCATCATCGATGGCATCTGTCGCCGCGTATTTTGCGCGCTTCATACTGCGAGCGACCTCCTCATAGGCCGAGTCGACTGTGCGGCGGAGTTCTTCGATCACTTTGGCGGGCAATTTCACCATTTCTGTCGTGTTACTGGGAACAATGGCAGAAGCCTTCATACACTACCTCCTTGGAAACTGAAAGCCCCAGCATAAAGGCATCATGCGACGTGAGACACGCGTTATTTTTCAGGAACAAAGCGGGACAGCTGATCTGCCGTATTTTTCACTCGGCGTCGAGATTTCTACCGCCCACCTTCCGGAAAGAAATAGCGCAATTCAGGCCGCGAAGGGATCGGTTAGATTGTCATGCAGAAATTCAAAACCCCGGGAAGCCGGGCCGTTCCGAATCGGGAAAAGAAAGAGAATACAAAACATGAAGCCAAATGAGCCCAGCCGCACAGCCCTGTTGATTGCGCGACAACGAGCGGCTCATCAGGTGCTCGATCATGGCTCCATCCTCTATGACCCATTCGCGATGAAGATTCTGGGCGAAGACACAAACGACGTGCTGCAATTTGCGAACGCACACCCTCTGGCCAGCATCGGACGCCTATTCACCGCCGCACGAAGCCGGATTGCGGAAGATGCTTTGTCAGGAGCTGTCGGGGGAGGGATTCAGCAGATCGTCGTGCTTGGCGCCGGACTCGATACTTTTGCTCTCCGATCTCCCCATGGCGCACGACAGATTCGTGTCTATGAGGTGGACCATCCCGCCACACAGGCATGGAAACGACAGCGCCTGGTTGAAACTCAGCTCGCCCTTCCGCCGTGGCTTATCTTCGTGCCGGTCGATTTCGAGCGCGACGATTTGAGGGAGATGCTCGCCGGCGCAGGCTTTCAGCAGAACTCGCCCACATTTTTCACCTGGCTCGGCGTCGTGCCATATCTCACCGAGAATGCTGTCGGCACGACTCTGGACTACATATCGTCAATCCAGAACTCCGAGGTGGTGTTCGACTACATGGAGCCTCCCCAGGCATTCCCAGACGAGATGAGGGAATTGATAACGAAGCGGACCGAAGAGCTCAAGAGAACGGGTGAACGTTGGGCCAGCCGTTTCGAGCCTGCCGACGTGGTAGCGATTCTTCGCTCGCGCGGATTTCGTGATATCGAAGACATCAACTTCCAGGAGATCACGTCCAAGTTCGGCCATGCCGTTCAAGGGCTTGCGCCCGGACAGGCTGGTCTTCATGTTGTCCATGCTAAGCACTAGCCAAGCTGGCGGCGCCAACTGGGCAGCCGGCTATGTTCTTGTCGCTTCCTTCCCCTTTTTGCCTGTTCCGGCTTTCTATTAAACAAAAACGACATTTAACCGTTATGCGGAGATGGCTCTCGACATTTCGTACTCAAGAACGGCAGGGTCATTCGGGTATGGCTCGGTTCGTCCGGTTCTAGCGAATCCCAACCTCTCGTAGAAGTGGATAGCGGGTTCGTTGTTGCTTGTGACCATTAAAAGCACAGTGTGAACATTCCGTTTGCCGGCCCAGTCGAGTACCGCTTTCACCAGCATCCGACCAATGCCCTGCTGTCGATGGCTCGGAGCGGTCCACATCGAGATCAGATGTGCTCGCGCAGGATCAGCTTGATCCAGGAACGACCCAACAAGGCCACACGCCTTCTCGCCGTCCATAGCGATAAATCCGACTCCCCTGTGACCATTCATTCGTTCCACCCGTGTCTGCCATTCAGAATCGGCATATTGCGACTCCTTTTCGTACGTCGAGCCGAATGCGTAGGGAGCTTCTTGCAGAGCATGAAGGCGAATAGCTTTAAACGCAGACGCGTTTAATTGCGTAATTGTCTGAATCTCGATCACCCGAATTCAGTGTACGACAGCGGGTGGGAGCGCACTCTCGGAAAGATAGGAACCGGACGGAACGTTCCTGAATCGGGAAAAGGATTAGGATGCATTCCCTCTGGTCCCCGCTTTTTCCGGTTTTCGCGACGTTGGTCCAATCGGCTTGTAAATAAGGACGGCAGCGGTTTTGAAAACCGGCTCCTCGGGCGCGTGTTAAGCCAAGTACTTCTGTAGAGGCTGCCAGTAATGAGAATGCCAGCCAACGGCGAGGTGCTCACCTTTACCCTGCGGAAAACCGCGATGGTCGAACAGTATCCTGGTGTTGGATCCCGCTTCTCCGAGTTGGAAGGTCACGATTGAGTAGGCGCCCGGCTCCCACGATTTCTCTCTCCATGCCTGAACCAGCCGTTCACCGGGCAACATTTCGATATGCCTGCCAACGATGACACCTCCGAAGAGTGAGAAAGGCCCGCCGACGTCGGGACTGATTTCGGTTGCGACTGCGTGATAGCTGAGCTCAGTCAGCTCGCCAAATTGCTTTGCATCGGTGAGAGCGCGATAAACTCGATTACGGCTCGCGTTGATTTGCACTTCCTGATGAATGCATTCGCAATTACGCGCAAGCCCATTGCTATCAGGTGCTGACGATTTGCGTCTTGATGTCTGTGCTTCTGCAGCTAATGCCAGGGCTGGCATTGCCCACAGAAGACGTACGGAGAGGTCTCTGCGAGTAAGCGGGTTGGGCATCAGTGTTCCACTCATCTTTCTAACTTGAAATTGACGATATTTAACAATATTGTTTAATATTGTGGAGTCCCTTTTTATCGGAGCGTTGTTGGCATGTCAAGAAGTAAACGAAAAAACAAGGGATCGGTTTCCGAACTAAAGTTGGATCTGGTCTTTAGTGCGCTAGGCGATCGGACGAGGAGAACATTGCTTGCACAGCTCGCGCGAGGTCCGGCAATGATTACCGAACTGGCCGAGCCGTTTGGAATCTCGCTGCCTGCCGTGTCACGGCATATTCGCGTGCTGGAACGGGCTGAGTTGGTGGAGCGAACGGTAGAAGGCAGGGTACATCGCTGTTCCCTGCGGGCTGAGCCGCTTGG
>DATEMI010000582.1:0-3711 GCA_035275665.1 Terriglobales bacterium
TGCTCGTTGAGACGTTTCACGGGGATTCCGTAAAGCTCAGCTAAATCGTTATCGAAAAGGACTCTGACGCCTCGAAGCTGCTGAGCAGAAGCTGCCGGCTGCCAGCTATCGGCATAAAACAAGCTGCTGAGCTCCTAAGCTACTAGCTGCTAGCGAAACCCGAAATCCAACAGCAAAAGCAAAACATGACACGGATCGCACGGATGGCTGGATCACAAAAATCGGCTATCGGCTAAAGAAAAAACGCGAGACCAGCAGTTGGCATTCAGCGCTCAGCTACAGCAACAGCAAAGAAATGTCCTTACCGCTCCCACGGCATCTTTGGCGGCGGCCCCTGGGACTTGCTCAATGCAGTGAACGTCGATTGCAACCAATCGATCGCTCGCGGAATGTCTTCAGGATGCTTGTACGTGTGCTCGAATAACCCACGGATGTCAAAAGGTATGCCGACGAATCCGCGGTACGCCGACGGTAGTGGCGGTCCGCCAGGACTGCCTGCGGGCGGAATCGTTGCCGGCAGGTGCACCGCATACATGCTTCCGCCTGCCAACATCTCATGCGGATACTGCATGAGCCACGAACAATTGCTCGCATCGAGGATTAAGTTCGCCGAGAGCGCTACCCATGCGCCGGCGAAATCCGATCCGGGATTCTGGCAGTTCCAAGTCTGTGCCTGAGGCACGGACGCGGTTGCGTCGGAGAATCCGTACTCGTCGATTCCGATTCGCCGCAGGTTATGGCTTTCCGCAAATCGCCTCACTTCCGGTAGTGACTGATTCCAGTCCAGGTTGGAATCGGTCGCCAACGTGTACGACGGACGCCCGAAACCTAAGCTGTTCATGTACGCGAAATAATTTGGATATTGCCGCACCGCGATGAAGAGGCAACTGGCGGCCAATACCACCGCCACCGCCGCTCCCATCGTTCCCAGAATAGGAACTCGTTGGCCGAACTCGCGCAGCATGCGGGGCAAGGAGGCGATCATGAGGATGAGCAATGCGATCGGGATCGAGAAGTGACGAATGCTGATCTGCATCGGACTGATGAGGCACACGGCCGTAAATACCAGCAAGCCGACCCAAACCGCCCGCCAATGGGCCACGAGCGGCGATGCGATTAGAGCGGAACGGCTTTTGCTTCCTGCGCGTCGAGCTATCGCGGCTAGCGCAGTGAATGCCAGAAGCAACAAAAACGCGAGGCTGGACTTAAGCGCAAAAAGAACCGGGAAATAAAACCACGCTCCGTTGGGATAAATATGACCTAAGAGGAATGTCGGTCGACGAGATGAAACGACTACGAAAAAGAGTCCACGCAGGTACAGGAAAACGGGGAAAAGAAGACGGCGTACGACAAGTGCAAACGGATTATGCCCGATCCGGTACAGAGCATCCGTAGGCTGATTGACAGAGAAAATCAAATAGAAGAAATAAACAATCACACCTGCATACAGAATGCCGAGAAATGTTGCGCGCCGACGGATTCGTCGCCACTCCCGTAGCTCCGTCTTGTCGTCCTTATCGTGAGGTTGTCCTGGAATGGAACGCCACCGCAGACTGATTGCGAATGCCACGAATACAACCAGTAAGATTGGCGCGGAAAACTTGGAGAGCAGTGCGGCGGCGAGGCTGAGAGCGAAGATGACTGTGTTCCTCCGCGTCGGCGACTGCCATAGACTGGCGAACGTCCATAGTGTGAGCAGGGAGAAAAGCGTCACGGCGATGTCGGTGTGCACGAGCGGACCAAAAGTAAGGAAAGTCGGCGTGCTCACGTACAGGGCGAGGCACAGCACTCCGGCCCACTTCCCTCCCAGTCGCTGCGCATAGACGTAGATAACGCATCCAAGACTGAGCATCAGCAGCAGCATGGGCAACCGCGCCCACGCGAGGGTAGTCTTTGGGTCATTCCAGCGTTCCAGCAGCGATTCGCCGAAAGCCCATTGTCCAAGGAATGCCTGGAAAAATTTGTCGCTGACCTCCCAGGATTTGTCGTGGTAGTCGGCGTGAATTCTGCGGGCGATCAGTGGAAGAGCCGCCAGCATTTTCGGCAGCGGAGGATGCTCGGGATTCATGCGCAGATCCAGCTTTTGCAGATAGCTCACCCCGGCGCCGATGTGCGAAACCTCGTCGATCGTGACAGATTCCCGCAGCGCAGCGCCTGCAGCCAGGACAGCCATTAAAGCCAACAGCGCACCCACCATCAGCAGATGGGGAATGCTCCGTCTCTTTTCATCTGTATTCGTCTGCTTTGGAATGTCGATGAGGCGGCTTGAAAATGCCGGTGTTCGCGCGGACGCTGCTGACTTCGAAGTCGTCATAAATTTCGCTGCCTGATTTGGAATGCGTACAGTTACGCCGTATTGGGTGGACCTGACAATCAGTCGACAGACGGGACGTTCGCTCCTAATCCGCCGCAACATCAATCCCGTTCGTTGGTCGTCTCCGCGATACTGCCTCAGCTTCTGTAAAGCCTAGTCTTTCCGATCCCGAGGATCTTCGCCGCTTGCATCTTGTCGCCGTCTGCGGCGTCGACGGCCCCGAGCACGGTTCTTCTTTCGATTTCAGCGAGCGTGAGACCGCGGAAGGATCGCCGGTGTGGCATCACGCAGGCAGCGGGTTTAAGTTGCGGGACCAACGGCGACACTGGAAGGCCCGGCTCCTGAACTGCGCCTGATATCGAACGCACTAACCTCCGGCTTTGGCCTGCAATCTTTTTAGAGAAGCTCGTGATTCCGCCCGGAAACCGATCTGCTTCTGCGGTTTGTCGGGCAGCTCTGTCAACTCGCGAATCGTATCGATGATCTCCTGGATCGCATGATCGTGAGTGTCGAGCTTGCGTTCCAATTCGGAAAGTTTTATCGCCAGCTCGCGGTGACTGCTCAGCATCTCCCGCAGCCGGACGAAGGCGCGCACGACAAAGAGGCTCATCTCGACCGCACGCTCAGAATTGAGGACACTGGCGGCCATGATCGCGCCATATTCCGTGAAGGCAAAAGGTAAGTAACGGCGGCCGCCGCGGCGTTGCTTTGAGGTCGCAATTTGCGACCTCAAATTCTGATATTCGGCAGCCGTTAATCGAAACATGAAATCTTTGGGAAAACGTTCGGAGTTACGCTTCACCTGCTCGTTGAGACGTTTCACGGGGATTCCGTAAAGCTCAGCCAAATCGTTATCGAGGAGGACTCTGACGCCTCGAACAAACAGGATCCGGCTTTCGATTGGCCTCTGAATAATGGCTGGTTTTTCCATTTTCCCGACTTTGAGGTTGCAAATTGCGACCTCAAAAAATTCTCCCTTATTCGCAGCAATTGCATGATCGCGAATCGCATAGTTAACCACAGATCCGCAGATTTCAAAAGCAGGCCAATGAACGGCAGAATCTCACTATGCGGATGACTAATCGGGGACTCACGCGGCTAACGAACGCCTTTAGTAAGAAGCTTGAGAATCACGGCCGCATGGTCGCACTGCGTTTCCTGCATTACAACTTCGCCAGAATTCACAAGACGCTGCGAATCACTCCGGCGATGGCTGCTGGCATCTCGGATCATGTCTGGTCGATGGAAGAGATTGCAATGCTAGCTGATGCCGCTTATGCTCCGAAGAAACGCGGCCCTTGCAAGAAGAAGCAGCAAGCATGATCTCGACAGCGATTGGCAAATTCGTAGACAAACTTCCGCCGTTCGGGAAGTTCATTTTCTATGGCCTCACACTC
>DATEMI010000583.1:0-4946 GCA_035275665.1 Terriglobales bacterium
AATCTCCGAGACTTCGTGATTTGTGAACCCTCGTAACAACACAAGTCACGAAGTCTCGCTACATCCAGTCCGCCGATAGCTGCTCCGGAATAACGCCCTTCGCAAAACCATTCTCAATCGTTACTCGCTGTGCATGCGTGCTAAACTCCGCCTAGCTCATGCTGAAAGCGCTTTGCCGTTGGCTGCTGGTTGGAATTCTTCTATCTCCGGCAAAACTGCTTTGTCAGGACATCCCCTCCGCTGCTGCGCAGCTTGCGTCGCGCATTACCGAGCGCTCTACTCCGGGCGCGGTTTCGATTGCAATTACGAATCGTTCATCGCTCAGCGATGACGCTGTCACCAGCCTGCGCTCCGAGTTGGTGCAGCAATTGCAGACACGCGGTTGGCGCGCTAAGACTTCCACCGAAGGTGGCACCACAATCAACATCACGTTGGCAGAAAGCTTTCGCAATTACGTCTGGACGGCCGAAATCTTCGAGGGCGAACTACGCAAGGTCGCCATCCTCGAGATGCCGCGTCCCAGGCTGGCGACCGAGAGCACCAGCGATCCGGTGGTGCTGGCGCGCACTCTTCTGATCTCCTCTGATGAGCCGCTGCTCGATGTCGCGCTGGTGGAGGGCAAGATCTCAGAAGGCGCGCACCTCACTGCGCTCACCAGGTCTTCTGTTCAGCTCTATCAAATGCAGTCTGGACAATGGCACCTCGCGCAAACGCAACCTCTCGGTATGTCGCCCGGAGCAGGCCGCGACGTTCGCGGTCGGCTGTTCATTCAACAGGGCAGCATCATCGATGCTTACCTGCCCGCTCTGCACTGCACTGGAGTGATTACACAGACGCTCTCGATCAGCTGCCGTCAAAGTGACGATCCCTGGCCAATCGGCGAAGATCGCCGCCTTGAAGGCTTCTATGCCTCAACCCGGAACCACTTCAATGGCATTTTGTCCGGCCCATCCGCCCAAAATGGGACTGTGAATCCCTTTTACTCCGCTGCCGTACTGAGCGATCGAGTGCTCTATTCAGGAATCGACGGACGTGTGCGCTCACAGGTAAACGGGCAAACCGCTGCGATTCCCGCAGCAAAATGGGGCAGCAACATCGCTGCCGTTCAGAGCACGTGTATTCGGGACATTGTGATTGCCGGTTCGCAAGGAGACTTCAACCAATCCGATGCTGCCACAGCATATGCCGTTTCCAATTCGGAACTGACCGCAGTTGCGCAGCCTGCGCCCTTTCCCGGGCCGGTTATCAATCTGAATCCCTTACCTGGAGGCCAGCAGGCCGTTGCGGTAGTTTCATCTCTATCTGGACGCTATGAAGCGTATCTACTTACTCCTCGCTGCAATTACTAGCCTGGCTGCGGGTTCCTTTGCGGCCACACGCCCGCACTACGGCGGCACGCTGCGACTTGAGATGCGAGGAAGTTTTTCATCGTTCGACATTGGTCCGGACACGAATGCCAATCGCGCCCGCGTTCGTGACATCGTGCTACGCAGTGTGTGCGATCGGCTGACTACGATCGACGCCAGCGGCACGCCGCAGCCTTCGCTCGCGAGCGCATGGCGCGTTGAGGCAGATGGTCGCACATGGTTTGTTACTTTGCGCGACAGCATCGTGATGCAAAATGGCACGGCGATGACACCGCAAATGGTGATCGCGTCGCTAACAGCGCAAAATCTGAATTGGCGTTTCCAGATTAGCGGCAAGGACATTCGCATCGATAGCGGCACTCCCATTCCGGGACTGCCGTTTGAGTTAGCCAAGTCGCACAATTCAATCTGCGTGGTTGGCGCCGACGGCCGCTGGATTGGCAGCGGACCTTTTCAGATTTCCGATTTCCGCGCCGGACAGTACATTGAACTGCAGGCATTCGATGACTCCTGGCAGGGTCGCGCCTTTTTGGACCGCATCCGCATTCAGATGAGCAGGTCACTTGCGGACCAGGTGAACGACTTCCAACTCGCTCGTGCCGATGCGATTGAGAGTGATCCGACGCAACCCCGACCCACCAACAGTTCCACAGGAGTATTCTCTCGACCGGTAGAGATAATCGCCCTCGCATTTGCGCCAAATCACCCCGCAGCTTCTGATCAGAGAATCCGGGAGGCGCTTGCGCGCTCCATCGATCGCAATTCCATCTTTACCGTACTGCTGCGCCGGCAAGGCGAAGCCAGCGCAGCGCTTCTGCCGGAGTGGATCTCGGGGTACGCACACCTGTTCAATTCAGCCCAGGATCTCGGTACGGCGGTTCGCCTGCGCAACCAGGCAGCTGCGCTCTCAACTTTGTCACTTATCTACGACGGTGCAGACGATCTCGCCCGCCTCATAGCCGAACGCATCTCGCTCAATGCTCGCGACGCCGGCATCACGGTCCAGCCGCGTCCGGAGTCTCCGATATTCCGCAGCTTCGATGCCGACGTTCGTCTCGTTCGCCTGCGCATCGAATCACCCGATGCCGCGTCGGCCCTCGCGTCAATCGGCGACGTCCTCGATAACGCGACCTTGCAGCGGGCGCGATCGGCTACAACCGCCGATCAACTGTTCGTCGTGGAAAATGACGCGCTGAAGGATTTCTCGATCATTCCCATCGCGCACCTACCTGAGTCGTTCAGCATCGCTCCAGCGGTGCATGACTGGACCTTGGGCATCGTCGGCAGTGTCGATTTGGGAAATCTCTGGATGGAGTCGCCGCGGTGAATCTGCGCTGGCGGCTGCTATTGATCTTCGGCAGCATCGTAGTTGGCACCGTCGCTCTCGTTTCGTATGTGGCTTCAGTCGGTGCCCGAAAAGCTTTCCACACTTTCGAAGACAATCAGGTCGATGCCATTCAGGGGCAGTTTGGCAGGGAATATCAGTTACAAGGAGGGAATCTAAGTGTGCGTGCGCAGGCGATCGCACAATCACAGCCGGTGCGCGACATGGCTCTGGCTCTGAGCACCCCAGGAGGAGATCCGGCGCCATACTTGAACCTGGCCTCCTCGCTTGCGTCGCAGCAACTCGATTACCTCGACATTTTCGGCCCCGACGGCGCAATCATCTCCTCGGCAGAGTGGCCGGCCCGATTCGGTGTGCGTGAGAGCTGGATCATCGAAGTCCCCAATTGGGATCAGCAGAGCTACTTTCTCCGTGAGCAGGAAACTGCCCAAGGAATGAACTTGGCTCTGGTCGATGTGAAGCAGGTCAAGGTCGCAGGAGTCGATCGTAATTTCTACATCCTTGCCGGACGCCGCATCGATTCCGCGTTCCTGAAGAGTCTGTCTGAGGTCTTACCGGGAAATACCAAGCTCCTTCTTTGGCAGCCTGAAGGCAGCACCTCCGGCGAACTTCAGGATGCATCGGGCGTGATCGCGATTCCAGATGATCTCAAGCCAATCCTTGACCAGTCGCGTAATGGAAACAAAGAAGCGCGCGGACATATCCGCATCGACGGCGTGTCCTATTCAGTCCGCGCCATACCACGCACAGGCCGCGATTCCCAAACGCTTGCCGTCGTCGCCATCGCGACAAGCCAAGCAGAGCTCAATGACCTGCAGACTCAGATTCGAACTACCGCACTGCTGATTGCCTTGGCGGGAGTGGTGCTGAGCATCATTGCCAGCGGATGGTGGGCCGGACGCATCAGCCGTCCCATCGAAGATCTCACTTCCGCCGCCGAGGACGTAGCTGCGGGAAACTGGGAGCGCAAAGTCGATGACACCGGCGCGAGCAACGACGAAGTAGCGCGTCTGATTGCCTCATTCAACCAGATGACCGACGAACTGCTGCGTCAGCGTGATCGAGCCGTGCAGGCGGAGCGCGTTGCCGCATGGCGAGAGCTCGCGCGCAGGCTCGCGCACGAATTGAAGAATCCTCTCTTCCCGCTGCAGATCACAGTCGAAAACCTGATGAAGGCGCGGCAGCAGAACTCGCCTGAGTTCAACGACATCTTTAGCGAAAGCACAACCACGCTGCTGGCCGAGCTAAACAATCTGAAGAAGATCGTTGGGCGGTTCAGCGATTTCTCGAAAATGCCAACGCCGCGCCTGCAGCCGGTCAGCGTGAATCAGTTGCTCGAGGAGATTGGCCGCCTCTTTGCGCCGCAGCTCTCTGCCGCCGCCAAGTCGATTAACCTGGAAACAAATTTTACGAACGCAGACACGACCATCTCCGGCGACCCGGATCTGCTGCGCCGTGCGTTCGAGAACCTCCTCCTGAATGCCATTGATGCCATGCCAAATGGGGGCACGCTTCGAATCGCAACATTCGCAAAGAGCGGCATCGTGGCAGTCGACATCGCCGACACCGGCGCAGGGCTAACCGAAGAAGAAGCAAAGCGCCTCTTCACGCCCTACTACACGACCAAACAGCATGGGACCGGGCTAGGTCTCGCAATCGTGCAGTCCGTGATCAGCGATCATGGCGCGAGCATCGCCGTGTCCAGCGTTCCCGGAAAGGGAACGAAGTTTCGCATGGAATTCCAACCGGCGGCTCGCCTCCGTGAAATCGACGCTCGGGCCAGCCGTACGGGCGAGATGAGCTAGAGTGGAGATAGGATTGCTCCACGATTACAGAGACCGCTGTTGGAACGCACAGCGGTCGGTGGCTCTCATGACGGACTGGCGCATCGATAATGCAAAGCGAATCAAGAGCGCTTCTCTGCGTTTCCAAAAGTACAAACGTCATAGTGAAACGTGGGACCACGAACACTGTATAGGCTGTTGGGCTACGTTCATGGAATCGAAAACGTCACCGGAGATTCTCATCGAGGGATATGTGACGGACGACGATCATTGGGTGTGTCCACAATGCTTCGATGACCTGCACGAGGCCATGGATTGGAAGCTCAGATGAAGTTAGCCTCGAACTTGGAAGTGAATCTTTAGTCTGCGCATGAGAAAAGCTCACCTGCTCATTATCGACGACGAGCCCAACACGCTGGCTTCGCTTTCTCGCGCCTTTCGCCTCGCCGG
>DATEMI010000584.1:0-4347 GCA_035275665.1 Terriglobales bacterium
TCGCCGTGGCCAAGATAAATGTTGCCGGTGGTCGCGGAACTACCTTGCTGGCACATGCCAAAAATCAGCAGGTCGAGCGAGCCATCGCCGTCGAAGTCGGCGCCCGTGGCTGCAACTATGGAGCACGGGTTGCGAGAAGCATCTTGTGCGAAGGTGAGCGTCACGGTTTGATTCGCCGGATTGGCAAATTGGCCGTTTCCGTCTCCGAACCAGGTCGCGATCACATTCGTTGGCGCCGTAAACGATCCGGTGTAATAAGTAACGGCCAGATCGACTTTGCCGTCTCGATTCGCATCACCGGCGGCGATGCCCTTGCAGGGAGCGGGCAACGCAATCACCTGACCGAGTACAAGTTTCCCAGAATGGTCATTGAGATACACGGCGGCATTGCCGCCGGTTCCATTGCTTCCGACCGTGCAGGCAGCGACATCGGTAAATCCGTCTCCATTCAAATCCGCAAGCGCAACTTGAACGATGGTCGTTGCGCCGGAGGGCAGAGCTGAAGTGATGGCGGAAGAAAAGTTCCCAGAACCACTGTTGAGCAGAACTCCAAGCCCGCTGCCGTACATCAGCAGATCGGGACGCTGGTCATTGTTGAAGTCAGCGGTGAGTACGTGGCCGGCAAAGACGAGCGACGACTTCGATTCCGACCACCCCGGCTGTGTGGTTCCGCCGCCAGAGCCAGAACCCGCGCCTGTACCACCCCCGGCCGTACCACTGCCCGATCCAGAGCCAGCCGTCGATCCTGAGCCACCTGTCGATCCGCCCGAACTTCCGGAGCCGGATCCGGCGCCAGGTTGCGTTGAGCCGGAATTTGAGCCTGAGTTGCTTCCGCCCGGAGCTGGAGTTTCGGTGGTCGAAGTCGATTGCGAGGCCGTGCTGCCGCAGCCGCTTAGAATAAAAGAGAAGATCGCGCAGAGTGCGATGAAGACAGCAGGCTTGCAGCGCATGGGGCCCCCAACTACAGTGAAGTGAGTAGCTACTTTGAATTGATTAGATTGATGCGCCGGCAATCGGGGTTGCTGCTAAGGCTGCTCCTAGGTTTGAGTTCCGAGGTACAAGGGAGAGAATTCGCTCTTCAACGCGCATGAGCCTTCCTGCTTTCAAACTGCTGCGGCCGCGAACGATTGAAGAAGCGGTCGATCATCTCTCCAGACACGGCGGAGAAATTCAAATCATTGCCGGCGGCACCGACCTGCTTCCCTCGATGAAGCAGCGGCTCTTCACGCCAAAGTATCTGCTCGATATCCGCCGCATCGAAGAGCTGCACAGCATCCGTTCCATTCCGGGACACGGCACTGAGATCGGCGCGCTGGTCACGCTCACCGCTCTCGAAGATTCTGAATTTATCCGCCGCAGCTATCCCGTGCTGCACGAAGCTGTGGCAACGATTGCATCTCCCATTTTGCGCAACATGGGCACGATCGGCGGGAACATCTGTCTCGATACTCGCTGCCTCTGGTACAACCAGTCGCTGACGTGGAGAAAGTCCTGCGGCTTCTGCATTAAGAAAGATGGCGATCTCTGCCATGTGGCGCCAGGTGGAAAGATATGCTGGGCGGCATTTTCTGCAGACTCACCGGCTGCGCTCTTGTGTCTCGATGCTGAATTGGAGATTGCCAATCCTTCCGGCTTCCGGCGGGTTCCGCTCGCAGACTTCTATACCAACATCGGAGATGCGCGCATGAAATTAGCTCCCAACGAAATGCTCACGCGCGTCTTTCTGCCCGACCGAATGGCAGGCTATCGCGGCGCCTATCACAAACTGCGCCTGCGCGGCTCTATCGACTATCCTCTGGCCGGCGTTGCCGTCTCACTCAAAACCACTTCGCGGGGCTTTGTCGATGACGCGCGTGTAGCCATTACGGCGGTCAATCCATCTCCCATTTTGGTCCACGAAGCTCGAAACGCGCTCATCGGAAAACTGTTCTCTGAGCACGCGGCGGCGGTTGTCGGCGAACTCGCTGCGCGCGTCGCCAAGCCTCTTACCACCTCAATCCTCACGCCTGAATACCGCAAAGAGATGATTCGCGTCTATGCGAAGCGGGCGGTCATCAAAGCGAGCAGGGCGTAGCTCGGAAACAGAACCGGCGCCGGTAGGCGGTGGGTCGGAGGTCGCCGAATGGCGAACTCCGAGCGCGACGATGCTGCAAGCAGGGTAGAAAGCCGCAGCCGCAGGAACCGCGGCTGCCCCAGCGGCTACCGCCGCCGGTTCCGTCAACTACACCTGCAGCACATCCCCCTCGCGCGCGACCAGCATGTAGAGGACAGGATTGAGGAAGAAGCCGAGCAGCAATCGCGAGATGAGTCCGGTGACAATCACGATTGCGAATGGTTTTTGCGTATCGGAGCCGATGCCGGTCGATAGCGCCGCCGGGAGCAGGCCGAGGCAGGCGACGAGGGCCGTCATCATGATCGGACGCAGCCGGAGCAGCGAAGCCTCGCGCGTGGCTGCCTTGATGTCCATGCCTTCGAGGCGAAGTTTATTGATGTAGGAAACGAGAATGACACCGGTCTGGACCGAAACTCCAACCAGCGCCAACAATCCGAGTCCGGACGAAACGCTGAATGGCGTATCCGTCAGCTTGAGTGCGATCAATGCTCCAACAGGAACAGTAAAGGCCACGCCCAAGGCAATCGCGATCGGGTATTTGAAATTCCCATAAAGGGCAAACAGGATAAAAAAGATCAGCAGCACTGCAAGCGGCCCAATGATCGCCAGTTGATTGCGCGCCGCTACGTACTGACTGTACTCGCCTCCCCACTGAATTTCGTAACCGACTTGCGCCGGTATCTCCTTCGCCACGCGACGCTGGGCATCATGGATCGCGCGCGCCAGGTCGCGCCCTTCAATGCTGAATTGCACGCCGATGTAGCGCGAATTGTTCTCGCGGTAAATCATCGAGGCGCCGGTGCTCTCTTTGATGTTAGCCAGTTCGGTGAGCGGAATCTGCTGGCCGTCGGGAGTGCCTACCAGGAGATTGCCGATCTGCTGCGCGCTGCTGCGGAATTGCGGCTGCATGCGCACCACCAGATCGAAAAGCTTTTCGCCTTGGACTACCTGCGTGACTGCCTGGCCTCCCACGGCTGATTGAATTACGGCTTCTACGTCGGCCACGTTGATTCCATATCGGGCAATCTTCTCTCGATCGACATCGATGAGCAGACTCGGCTGGCCGAGTTCGCGGACTACCGTGAGTTCGGTGAAACCCGGAGTCTCTTCGAGAATCTTTTTGATACGCAGCGCCTTGTCCTGCAGCACGTTTAGATCGGGACCATAGATCTTTACTGCCAGTGCGCTCTTCAGGCCGGTCAGAGCTTCATCGACTGCGTCTTCCGCGGGTTGCGTGTAGTTAAAGATGATGCCAGGAAACGTAACCAATTGCCGATTGATGGCCTCGGTCAGCTCGGCTTTATCGTGGATCTTTCCTTTCCAGGCCTTATCGTTATATGGCTTGAGGCCGACGTAGAACTCGCAGTTGTAAAACCCAGTGGGATCGGTGCCGTCATCCGGTCTTCCCAATTCGGAACCGACGACGGTCACCTGCGGATACGACATCAGGATGCGCCGAATTTGCGGCGAGATCTTGCTCGCTTCTTCAAACGAAATTGTGTACGGCATGGTGGCGCGCACCCAGAGTGCGCCTTCGTCGAGGTGCGGCATGAACTCCCCGCCGATGAATGGAACCAGGATCAGCGTGAGTCCGAAGATGATGACGCATGCCACGACCGTTCCCTTCGGACGATCGAGACACCAATCGAGCTGACGCGAGTAGATTGTCTTCACCCGCTCGTAATACTTGTTCGTGCGCTCCCGCAGTCCCTGCTTGAACCAGATGGAAGCCAGCGCCGGCACCAGCGTAAGGGTCAGAATCAGCGCGCCGATCAGGCCGAACGACATCGTGTCAGCCATCGGATGAAACAGCTTCCCTGCCGGACCGCTGAGCGCATAAATCGGCAGAAAACCCGAGATGATGACCGCGACGGAATAGAAGATGGGACGATCGACGTCGCGCGCCGCGCTCATGATTACTTCCGTGACCGTGTAGTCCTGACCGGCTCGCTCGGTGAGTTCGCGATAGATGTTTTCCATCATCACGACGGTGCCGTCGATCAAGATGCCGAAATCGATGGCGCCGATGGAAAGCAGATTCGCGGGAATATTGTGTTCGTGCAGCAGAATGAAGGCGAAGAGAAGGCTGAGCGGAATCGTGAGCGCGACGATGACGGCTGCGCGCAAGTTCACCAGGAAGAAGATGAGGACAATCAGCACGAGAATCATGCCGCGAATGAGATTGTCTTCAACCGTATTCGTGGTGAGCGCGACCAGATCGCTGCGGTCGTAAA
>DATEMI010000585.1:0-4978 GCA_035275665.1 Terriglobales bacterium
GCAACGCCAGATTGGCCTGGGCGCGCAGATTCTCTCTGATCTCAATCTGCGGAGAATCCGTCTCTTGACCAACCACCCACGCAGATTGCCGGCGCTGGAAGGGTTCGGAATCGAGATTGTCGAGCAGGTGCCGATTTCGAATGCCACTACCGCGGCGACTCGGCGCTAAGCTCGTCTATCAGTTCCCGACGACAACGCTCCGACCATGATCTCTCAACCTATGCAACAAATTTTTCGAACCGACGAAAACGCTGCAGAGTAGCACGATGCAGGAGCGCTGATTTCTCAATAGTTCTAAAGGAAATGTCTAACTTTTCCGGATTGTGATTCAGAGATTGACCTGTCGGCAGCCAGGAAATCCTTAAGTGGAAAAAAGCCCCGCAACTTTTGCGGGGCTTCCTGTTTCAGAATGGAATTAAATTACTTGCTGGCGCGAGCTTCGCCAAAGCTGCGATGGACTTCTGCGAGGAATTCGCGAGCCGTGGACGGCGTCCGTACCTGGCCGTTCAGAATTTGCGTGAACGGAACCATGCGTCCATAGAGATCACGCGTGGTGCGGTCATCCTGCTTCACGGTGGCGCCGTTGATGTCGATACCGGCGAACAGGCCCTTGGAACGAGAGTAGGTCAGAATCTCAGAGTCGAGCTTTATGTTCGTGTCGGCTGATGCCTTGCGGCCGATCGGACCGGCGGCTGCGCTCGCGTCGACGCCTATTTTGAATTTACTGGCAAGGAGCTTCTGGGCACCCTTATCGTTCATCACGAGCATGAGAATGTCAGTCGATTGTCCACCGATCTGAGCTCCCCAGCTTCCGCCGCCGAGGAATACCGGGGCCGGTGCGCTCCACGCTGCGGCGTTGTTCGCTTCGCGGCAGGTTGCAAAACCGCGGCCATAGCTGCCGCCGATTCCAAAGGCGCCTTTCTTCTCACCAGGAATCACGATGATGCACTTCGCGTGCTCCAACATCTCAGACGGTACCCCTTTGTCGGGCGCCGCCATGATGTCTTTCAACATCGACGTTGCTGCATCCAGGCGATCGGCTACTGCCGGGTGATTCTCTTCCAACTTTGTGCCGGCAGTAGTGGAAGAACTGTTGTCGTTTTGGCTAAAGGCCACACAGCCAAAGGCAAGTAGCAGGAAAGTCAAGAATAAACTCTTCATTTGGATATCTCCCTAGTGTCCCCTCAGAAAACGCGCTCGCGGCGAGCTTCTGTATCTTGTGATGAGCAGAGTGTTTGGCGTGTTGTGTCAGAGATAGGCCTTGAAGGACGAGGGAGTAGGACATCCAGAGCTGCCGAAGAAAGCAATCAAGCAAGCGGATCGAGAGTTCGCCAGTACCAGCCGTGCTTGCCGGGCAGCACCTCCGCGGCTTCTGGACCTGCGCCACCAGCGGCGTAATTGGGAAACTTCGGGGCGGGAAGCTGCGCCCACGCTACTTCAATCGGTGTAATCAGCTTCCATTCAGCTTCGACTTCATCGCGACGGGTAAAGAGAGTCGCGTCACCGCGCATGGCGTCAAGCAGCAGGGTTTCATACGCGACGGGAGTCTTGGTTCCGAACGCCTCGCGGTAGCGGAAGTTAAGCTGCACATTGGCGGTGTGCATTTCGGTTCCCGGACGTTTGGCGGCGAAGTCGATGGTAATTCCCTCATTCGGCTGAATTCGGAATGCCACCACGTTGCGATGGACTTCCTGGTCTGTCTCGTGTGCGAACAGTGCCTGCGGAGTTCGCTTGAAATGCACAGCAATTTCGGTGAGGTTACGCGTGACGCGCTTGCCCGTGCGTACGTAGAAAGGCACGCCGGCCCATCGCCAATTGTCAATTGAGAACTGGACAGCCGCATATGTTTCCGTGCAGCTATTCGCAGCAATGCCAGGCTCCTGTCGATATCCCGGAACGGGCTTGCCGTCAACCTGACCCGGACCGTATTGTCCGCGCACCGTGCGTTCTGCAACTTCCTCGATCTTCATTGGACGAATCGCGTTCAGCACTTCAACTTTCTTGCTACGCACGGAAGTGGGATCGAAAGCCAATGGCGGCTCCATCGCCGTGAGGCTCAACAACTGAAGCATGTGATTGGCGACCATATCTCGCAACGCACCGGTCTCTTCATAGAAGGAAGCACGCTGCTCGACTCCAAGGGTCTCAGCGCCGGTGATTTCCACGTAATCGATGTAGTTGCGGTTCCAGATCGGCTCGAACAGAAGATTCCCGAAACGAAATACCAGGATGTTCTGCACCGTTTCTTTGCCGAGATAGTGATCGATGCGATAGACGCTCTCTTCGGGGAAAACCGAAGTAACGATACGGTTCAGTTCTTCGGCAGATTTCAGATCGCTCCCAAATGGCTTCTCGATGATGATCCGAGTCCATCCGTGCTCATTCTGGTTAAGTTTCGCGTGGCCGAGTCCTTGGATGATTTCAGCGAACAGAGACGATGGAGTCGCCAGATAGAACAGCAGATTCGGACTTGCACCGCGAGATTGCATATCGGCGAGATGTTGGCCGATTTTGGAATACGAATCAGGATCGTCGGAATCGGCGCGGAAGTAGGAGATGCGGTGCGCGAAATCGTTCCAGCCATATTTGCTAAAGTTACGAGCGTCCTTCGAATGCGAGGCAGCCTCTTGGAGATCCTGGCGGAACTGGTCGTCGTCGAGCGGCTTGCGTCCGATGCCCACGATATCGAAATGCGGTGACATGCAGCCGACGCATGCCAAATCGTAAAGAGCAGGAATCAGTTTGCGCCGGGTAAGGTCGCCGGTTGCGCCGAAGATGACCAGAATGCACGATTCGGCTTTGGGCAACGCTGGTGCTGGAAATGGTGTGGTTGGACGAGCTTCAACGATAGTTGCCACGAACGTTCTCCCCGTTCTTCGTAGATTTGTTTAGCTCACAGGCACATACACTCGACTTTGCGCGACGAGATCCACATTGGGAACCTCAGTCGAAATTTTCACCGGCTGCATGCCCGATTTGGGACCGGGCTGAGCTTTGAACGTAAGCAGATACGCGTGCTGCATGCGTTTCGCAATCTGATTCAAGTAAGGCGTAAAGGAAGGAGGACTGTCAGTAGCGAGATAGTAAGCTTCACCGCCGCTCGAATCCGCCAGTTCCGAAAGAAAACTCTGCCCGAGCGTGTTTCTCCATAGCGTGTGACCGAGGTGTCCATCGCCTCGAGCATAGATCGCGTTCACAACGACGCGAGCACGCTGCGCCAGATCGATGGCCTCGTTGACATAAGGATCGTCGAGGCTGAAGCTGTCCCAATAGGGATCGATGCCATCCGAAATCATGACGACCTGTCGGGCAGCATTCGTTTCGGGCCAGCGCTTAATCAACTCGCCAACTGAAAAATACGGGCTGGCACCGCCAGCTGACTCACCAGTCGGCAAGCGCAGAGCCTTCGCGGCGGCAGCCCGATCGTTGGTCGGATTCTGAGCGATAAGAACAGTTCCATTGCGCATGTAAGCGACCCCAACCTGCACGTTCGCAGGCTGCGCACCGATGAACTGACGAATGTCGTTCAGCTTAGGTCCGAGGTCGGACGTCGACAAAGAATCATCGATCAGAATGAAAGCCTGGACGCCAGCTTGTGAACTGAAGAGGGGCTCCAGTGAGATCACCTGATCTCGCTGTTTACCCTGCGTGACGATTACATCCTCAGCACGGAGCGCCGGAACGGTTGTGCCGTGTTGCGCCTCAGCCGAGACGACGATACTCGCCTGGGTTCCGGGAAAGGCGGGTTCCTGCTGGGCGAGAGCAGCGAGCCCAAATACGGCGAACAGAATTGCCGAGAGCAGCGCTTTTAATTTCATGACTAGCGCCTCCTCGTAAGAATAGATTCGCGGCAACACTCGCGAGATTCGTGGCTCATCACCATGGGCCACAGGCATGCTACTGCTGCACGATGTTCTTCTTCTCCGGCCGGACGTGCAGAGCTTCGATGTCCTTGCGATCCCAGCCACCGCCAAGCGCCTTCACCAGGAATACCGAGGTGACCAGACGCTGGCCCAGCAATTGTGTCGCTAGACGCTGATTGCTGAGCAGCGTCTGCTCGGCAGTGATGACGTCAAGGTACGTCACCAGTCCACCGACGTATCGATCGTTGGCAATACCGAGGTAACGCTGTGAGTCCTCGACAGCCCTTTGCTGGGCCGCCGCAGCATCGGCAAGACTTGTGAGCCTTGACAGTCCGTCTTCTACCTGTTGAAACGCGGTCAGCACCGTGCTGCGATAGTTTGCAACCGAACCTTGATACCCGGCCTTCGCGTAATCGAGCTGAGCATGAAGTCTCCCGCCACTGAAGACCGCTTCGGCAGCGGAGACTCCCAACGACCAGAAGGAGCTTGGAGCCACGAACAGCTTCGTAACATCGGCGGTCTGCAATCCGGCGCCGCCGGACAAAAATACGGACGGATAGAACGCGCTCTTCGCGACTCCGATCAGCGCGTTCTGCGAAGCCATCTGTCGTTCCGCTTGGGCGATATCAGGGCGACGTTCGAGGACGTCGCTTGGCACTCCCATGGGAATCGCAGGAATACTCGTAGTCAGCGGAGCAGGTGCCACATGGAAGGTCGGAGCCGGCGAGCCAATCAGCGTAGCGATCGCATGTTCGAAAGTAGCTCGTTGCTGTTGGAGCAAATGAAGCTGCGCCCGCGCTGCGTCGAGCACAGTCTCCTGCTGCGCGACATCGAGGCCGGAGGCTATGCCTCCGACGTGGCGGTTTTCCACCAACCTCAATCCCTTTTCGTCATACGAAATTGCTTCCTGCACGTCCGCAATCTCGGCATCGACTTCGCGCAGAGTGAAGTAGTCCGAGGCAAGATCCGAAGTAATCAGCAGACGAACGTTTTCCAGATCTGCAGCTGTCGCCTGATACTGCGCATTCGCGGCTTCGACGTTGCGTCGGATGCGTCCAAAGACATCTGCTTCGTAGTTGAGCTGGAACGGAATCTGAAAGATGTTCTCGCTAATT
>DATEMI010000586.1:0-3981 GCA_035275665.1 Terriglobales bacterium
ACACTGAGCGCGCGGTGACCACACGGCCGGTCCGCGCGAAGTATTGAGCAAGCGGAATTGGATCCCGACTGCGTCGGTAACTTCGCCCATAATTCCGCCAAGCGCATCAACTTCGCGAACCAGATGCCCTTTGGCAATTCCTCCCACGGCGGGATTGCACGACATTTGCGCAATGAGATCGACATTCAAGGTGAAAAGGGCGGTTTTCAAACCCATGCGCGCGCACGACATCGCCGCCTCGCATCCCGCGTGTCCGGCGCCAACTACTACCACTTCATATTGTTCGGTGAACAACATCTGCTACCAGTATTTTATCTTTTCGCGAATCTGCGGACCCAGCCCCTGGCTCTATAAACGTACTCATGAAATTCGCGCGTTGGGTCTTCTTGCTCGCTGGGACTTGGGGAATCGTCGTGCTGGGTCCGCTCTATTTTCTGGAAAAGTTCGTTGGTGTCCAGCATCCTCCGGCAATTACTCACCCAGAGTACTTTTACGGGTTTATCGGTGTTGGGCTCGCATGGCAGATTTTGTTCCTGATTATCGCCACTGATCCTGCCCGCTATCGCGGTGTAATGCCAGCGGGAGTCATCGAGAAGTTCGCCTTCGCCCTTGCAGTGTACGCATTACTCGCAAAGCAGCGCGTTGACGCTTCAATGGCGGTGGCGGCCAGCATTGATCTGCTTCTGGGAACCCTCTTCATAGTCGCGTTCGTAAAGACGGCCGTGACTGGGCACTCCCCGCAGTTGCCCGTGAAACGCGGGCTCCGTGAAGGATTGTCGCCGTAAGCTACTGATTCTAAACGTTAAATGGCGCGCGACTTTCATTGCCCAAGCAGGTCTGCATAGAATAGGAGTGAGACTCTCCCCTTGAGGTGGTGTATGAAGCCCAAATTCATGTTGGCGGCGACTCTGGTGTTTGCAGCTCTGGTATGCACCGGTGTGGCGCAATCGTATGGAGTGGCCGACAAGAATGGCGATCAGGGACGGAACGTCACCGGCCAGGTACTCACCAAATCCGATGCACCTCTGTCTGAAGCGATCGTTTACCTCAAGAACACGAAGACACTCACCATCAAGAGCTTCATCACCGAAAAGGACGGCGGCTTTCGTTTCCACGGACTGTCGCAGAACGTCGACTACGAGATTTACGCCGACTATCGAGGACAGAAGAGTTCGACGAAAACCATCAGCTCGTTCGACAACCGAAACAACATCACGCTCAACATTCGGATCGACACGCAGTAGTTCAGCACGTAACGGCGAGTTCTGGGCAGCTAGTTCTTTTCCGCGCCTACCAGTTGCGCACCGCGCTTGGGTCTGCGATTAGCCTGAAGAATTTTCTTACGAAGACGCAATGTCTTTGGCGTGACCTCAACGAACTCGTCATCGGAAATGAATTCGATTGCCTGCTCAAGATTCAGAGCTTTGAAAGGTACGAGTCGAATCGCCTCGTCGGCTGTCGAAGCGCGCATGTTGGTGAGCTTCTTCTCGCGCACGACATTCACGTCGAGATCGACATCGCGCGCATTCTCGCCGATGATCATCCCTTCATAAACGTCCGTACCTGGTCCGACGAACAGTTCGCCTCGCTCCTGCAGGTTGTAGAGAGAGTATGCGGTCGCAACTCCGGGACGATCAGCGACCAACGCGCCTGTTATTCGCTGCGGGATCTCGCCCTGATATTCCATGTAGCCATCGAATAACGCATTCATGACGATCGTACCCCGGGTGTCGGTGAGCAGTTCGCTCCGCAGGCCGATCAGACCACGGCTGGGCACGCGAAATTCAAGACGGACACGTCCATAGCCATGATTGTGCATCTTCGTCATCTCGCCTTTGCGTGGGCCGAGCTTTTCGATGACGACTCCGATGAAATTTTCAGGGATGTCGATAGTCAGGTGTTCGACGGGTTCCATCAGCTTGCCATCGATTCTGCGCGTGACGATCTCCGGTTTGCCGACCATGAGCTCGTATCCTTCGCGGCGCATGGTCTCTATCAGGATCGATAGCTGCAACTCGCCGCGGCCCATTACCTTGAAGCTGTCGGTGTTGGCAGTCTCTTCGACCTTGAGGCTCACGTTGGTGAGCAGTTCCTTTTCGAGACGCTCACGCAGATTCCGCGAAGTGACGTACTGCCCTTCCCGACCGGCGAATGGCGAAGTGTTCACCGTGAACTGCATGGCGATCGTCGGCTCGTCGATGACGATTGGCGGCAGCGGCGCAGGCGATTCAATTCCCGTAATGGTTTCGCCGATGGTAATACCGGTCACACCGGCGACGGCAACGATGTCGCCCAGTTCGGTCTTGTCGCTATCAACGCGCTTAAGTCCGCTGAATGAGAACAGCTTTGTGATCTTCACCGGCTGAATCGTGCCGTCGCGTTTCGCAATCCCGACTTCTTCCCCGTTCTTGAGCGTGCCATTGAACACACGCGCAATCGCGAGCCGTCCGAGATAGTCGCTGTAATCGAGGTTCGCTACCTGAATTTGCAGCGGGCCATTCGCATCGCCTTTTGGAGCCGGAATATGTTCGAGGATGGCGTCGAATAACGGCTGCAGATCGCGGCCAGCCGCATCGGCGCTTGTCGAGGCCGTTCCCACTTTGGCATTCGTGTAAAGAACTGGAAATCCGAGCTGGTCTTCCTTGGCGTCGAGATCTATAAAGAGGTCATAGACCTCATTTAGCACTTCCTGTGCGCGAGCGTCGGGACGATCGATTTTGTTGATCACCAGCACCGGTGGGAGTCCGGCTTCGAGCGCCTTGCTGAGCACATAACGCGTCTGTGGCAGCGGCCCTTCGCTGGCATCGACCAGAAGCATCACGCCGTCGACCATCTTCAGAGCGCGCTCAACCTCACCGCCGAAGTCACTGTGGCCCGGGGTATCAACGATGTTGATCTTCACGTCGTGGTAAAAGATCGCTGTGTTCTTGGCCAGGATCGTTATGCCGCGCTCACGTTCGAGCTCGTTTGAGTCCATCACGCGCTCGGCTACGACTTCGTTCGAACGGAACGCGCCGCTCTGGCGAAGCATGGCATCGACCAGAGTGGTCTTGCCGTGATCGACGTGCGCGATGATGGCGATATTGCGAATCGAAGAATTCAAAACTGTACCTTTCCGTTGTCTTGGCTTTCAGCGTGCCCGGATTTTTGCTTTCCTGCGTTGAGCACGCGATGCGATTCCGCCAGTGGCCTCAGCCAGCGACTTGCGAATACTCTCCATTCGGTCCCGCTGATGCAGCTTCTCGCGGATGGCTTCGCACACGAATAAGCTTCTCTTGCGCGGACCCACAAGGGAGTCGATCTCGTCGGCTAATTCCTTTGGCAAACCGAAACGGATAGACGAAGAGGACATAGACAAGCAGGTTAATTCTGATGTTAACAGGGAAAGCGGCTCAATCTCAGTCCTATACTGCTGTTGCATGACTCGATCTACGCAGAAATCGAAGGGCTTGAATCAGCTCCTTGAAAGCCTTTTTCCAGGCGGCGTGAACTCCCCAGTCCGCGCCTTCCGCGCTGTTGGCGGGGAGCCGCCGATCATTGTTCGTGCCAAGGGCAGCCGGATGTGGGATGCCGATGGAAACGAATACATCGATTACGTCGGCTCCTGGGGGCCAATGATCCTCGGCCATGCCGATCCTGAGATAGTCGCAGCAGTAAAGGCCGCTGCGGGAAACGGCACCAGCTTCGGCGCCTCGACTGACGCCGAGAGTGACTTGGGCGAGTTGGTTAGGGAGGCGTTTCCGTCCATCGAGATGATGCGCTTGGTTAGCTCCGGGACCGAAGCCACGATGTCAGCGATCCGGCTAGCGCGCGCATTCACGGGCCGCAAGTACATCATTAAGTTTGAGGGCTGCTACCACGGTCATGCCGATTCGCTTCTAGTAAAAGCCGGTTCAGGTGTAGCGACTCTTGGCATTCCAGGTTCTGCAGGGGTGCTGGAAGAGCAGGCGCAGTTCACTCTAGCGCTGCGGTTCAACTCCA
>DATEMI010000587.1:0-8271 GCA_035275665.1 Terriglobales bacterium
CATCGATCCGCTAATGATGCTGCGCACCGAGTAAGAACGACGTGAGGTAGGTCGCGCATGAATCCTAGGGCGCGGACAATAAGGTGTTTTGTCACAGAGATGTCAAAACTTCGGCGCTGACGCACTCTGGCGCTTATCGAGTGGGACGTGTAGGTAACAATCTCCATCGCGTTGGAGGAGAGCATCGCTCGTGAGCTGAGATACGCTGGTTCGGGTGGTCCGCAACAGAAAACTTCACGCGCGACGGTTCCGGAACTGCGGATACATACACCTCCGGCGCAGGCACGACGAGCCGAAGGTGATCCAGAGTTTGATGCACAACAGAGGTCGTCAAAGCCGATAAGGATTAAGGCATGTGCTGATGTGGCTGGCTCGGAGGCTTATGTTGCTCGTTCATGGTGCCGCCGTGTTCGTGCTCTTCTTCCGCTTCCTCAAATACCTTCGGCGCACCCAAGCTGCCTTTGGGCGGCAGGTGGCGAATGGATAGTCGGTATATGAAGGTGCCTAAGATTGCATCGGGTACAGTCCTCCTCGCTGGTTGGGTATTGGCAACGTGTTTTCCGTCCCTTGTGCATGACTCGAGTATGCAACGCGCGCATGTTAAGGCAGCGAGCGGGCGCTTTCGGCCAAATGGCGGGTGACGAAATTCGACGTGTCTCGTGGATGCAGCAAAACCGCCTAGTGGACAGTGCATCTGAAGACGGATAAGGAAGCTCCCCAGAGAGATAAGGAAGCTCCCCGGGAGGTCCCAAATGCAACGATCTTTCATGTTTCTAGCGGCCTTGCTGCTCAGCCCATTGCTCGCCGTCGCGGAACAAACGTCCCCTGCCTGGCAGGACGGGAACAGCGCATCGACTGCGCAGGCCAAACAAAATCAACCGATCTCTCAACCTGGCTCGTCAACCAATCAGCAGGGGCAAGCGAATCCAAACGGCGGAGCCCCGAGTTCTCCAGCTCCAGGACGGACAACCGGCGAGACTCCGACGCAGGTGCAGCAGGCGCTCGATAAACAACTGCCCGCAGGTTCTGATGTGACAGCGAGCGTCGCGGACGATGGCAATATCAAGCTGACAGGCACGGTGAGGACCGAGGCGGATAAAAGCAAAGCCGAGCAGATTGCGCGTTCGGTATCGGGTAGAAGCGTCAATAATAAGCTTCAGGTGAAGTCGAAACCGGGGACTCAGGACCAGAGCACCAATCCAAAATAGCGAGCAACTCACTCACCGACCAGATGCCCAGCTTACTGCCAGCTTTTGTTTGAACACGAATCTGGCCCCGACTTGGGTCATGTAGCTGCGGATATCTTCGGCCTTTTCTTCTCAGGCAGCGAGTTTCCTTGTGCGATCCAGCGCCCCTTCCGAGACTGATCTATAAGATTCCTGGTGCTGTGCGTCAAGGTTTACGATGTGCCCGCAAAGTGGAAGAGACACACATCCCCGAACATAGAAGAAGCCCTCGCAGTACGCGGATCAACTTCGACGTGCTCGTGAGTTGAAAGGAGAACGGTTTCCAGCCTGCGATACTTCAGCCGCCCGCGATGCCAGTGGACAACCGGGGTACTCCAGCGGGCAGCATTTGTTTGCTCCTGAGTGTTGTTCGTCGCATCTATCAGCGCGCGACAGCGAGCAATTCGCGATTCACGCGTGTGAGCCGGTTCACGATTTTGTAGCGATCGCCGCGGTAGATCGACTTGACAAATTCAGTCGGCTCTCCACTTTGCACAAATGATGTTCGAGTAAACTGAAACACCGGATGTTTGCGCGAGATACGCAACAGCTTCGCCTGTTGTGCGTCGGGCAAGCCTGTTTCAATGATCTCGTCTGCCAGTGTGAGCTGAATTCCAAATTGGCGTTCGAGAACTTCGTACAACGACATGGAAGGATCGAACTTGTCGATCAAGTCGGGAACAAGCCGTTGCGGAATGCGGCTCCACTCGATTCCCAATGGGGAGCCGTTGGCGATTCTGATCCGCCGCAGACCGACAACCTTTTCTCCGGGCGTTAGGTGAAGCGCGCTTGCTACTTCATCGTCCGCTGGCGCGACGACAAACGACAGGACCTTTGATTTCGGACGCATTCCGCGCGCCTGCATCTCCTCAGTGAACGAGAGCACCTGACGGAAGTCTTTTTCCAGTTTGATCCCGGAAACAAATGTTCCCTTACCGCGAATGCTGTAAGTCATGCCCAGGTCGCGCAGCGACTTGAGCGCCTGACGTCCCGTCATGCGGCTCACACCCAATTGCTCCGCGATCTCTTGTTCGGAGGGCAGGCTCTCACCGGCCTTGAACGCACCAGAGCGGATGTGTTCCAGCAGTCGCTGCTGAATCTGGAAATAGAGGGGGACGACGCTATTCCGATCGAGTGAGCCAAGGATCATGGCGGTTGTTTTTATCCCCGTGCTGTCTAGCTGTATAGACAACTATATCTCTATGTAGTATGCTTCCGCCCGCCTGTCAAGCCCAGCGAGGATTCCATGCAAACCAGAACCATTGCAGTACTGCTATCTGCCGCCTTGATGTTGTGCTTTACCGTGTCGTACGCGCCCGCTCAGACAGTAACGGGAACTTTGAGCGGGCACATCACCGACCCAAGCGGAGCCATGACGCCGAAGGTAAAGGTAAGAGTTGTAAACGAGAGCACCGGTGCTGTGCGTGAAGGTGTCACAAATGATGACGGCTATTTCCAAATCAACTTTGTTCCCATCGGCACCTACGACCTCACGATTTCTCAGGCCGGCTTTCGCACGATTGAGAAAAAGGGTGTCGTTGTTGAACTGAACAAGACGACCGTGTCCGATTTTCGTCTCGAAGTAGCAACCGTTTCGACCTCAGTGGAGGTACAGGGAGGCGAGCTGCCGCTCATCGACACTACGAGCGGCGAGGTGAAAACGACGCTCAATGAACGGCAGGTGGAGGCCACTCCGCTGCCTGGGCGAAACTTTATCTCTCTCGTCGAGCAGGTCCCGGGATTCCAGCCGGCAGCCTTCGACAATTCCTCCAATAATCCGACAAACTCAACGGGCTCGTATGCGGCCTTCAATGGGCAGGGCACACGTTCAAGTACATTTCAGATCGACGGCGTGAATAATGATGATTCGTCCGAGAATCAAAACCGCCAGAACGTCAACATCAGCACCATCAAAGAATTCCAGGTCCTGACCAATGCCTACAGCGCCGAGTTTGGGCGCGCAGGCGGGGCCGTGGTTCTCGTTCAGACCAAATCGGGAACCAATCACTTTCACGGTGACGCTTACGATTTCATTCAGAATGACATCTTCAATGCGAACGACTACTTTCTGAATCAGAGTGGAGCCAAACGTCCTCCAGTGCGACGGAATCAATATGGCGGCACCATCGGTGGTCCGATCTGGAAAAACAAACTTTTCTTTTTCGGCAGCGGCGAGCGAGTTTCCAATGTGGGAAAGGGCAGCATCTCCCGCTTTACCTGGCTGCCGAGCGACGGACCTCGGGCATGCAATGCCGGAGAAAAACCGGCGCCAGGCGGTCCTTACTGCCTCGATCCGGCAACGCATCCCAACATGCAGCGTGACCTGGCGTTCATCAAGTCGGTCATGAACCTCTGGAACACCCCGGAGCTTCAGGGCAAGGCTCCTAACGATCCGGCGGCCTGCGCCCAGCTCATTCAGAGTGGACGTCCCAACCGCTGCGTGCTGGTGACAGGACTGGGATTCACCTTCCCAACCTCGGACTACACTGGCCGACTCGATTGGAATACCAGCAACAACACGACCATGCTGGTGCGCTACCAGTACAGCCGGCAACAGAACATTTCACCGCGCATCATCATGGGCGACAACTTTGGCACCAATAACAACCGACAGTACAACCTCGGTTACACACTGACCCATGTCTTCTCGCCACGGCAGACCGGCGAGTTCCGTTATGGGTTTGGCAACCGCAACACCAACCAGGAGGTGACCGACGGAAAGACGACCCAAATTCCCACGATTCGCTTCGCCACTACCTTAGTTAACCCGGCGGCATCGAGTGACACAATTCCATTCGGCGGCACGATCATCGGCACCTCTACCAATGTGCCGATCAACCGCGACCAGCGCGATCATCAGTTCGTCTATAACCACACGATCGTGCTCGACAAGCACACGCTGCGGGCCGGGATCGACCAGCGTCTGCAGGCGCTCGATGATATTGCCAGCGGCACGCAGCGCGGTTTCTGGACCTTCGGCAGCATCAATACGGCGACTCAGGTTGCAAATGGAACCGGCTTTACCGGCTGGGAGGACTTTCTCGACGGAATTCTCACCGGCTACAACCAAGGCTACGGCTCAGCCCTGGCGCAGAACCGATTCAAGGAAACCAACCTCTATTTCGAAGACCAATACCGCGTGAAGCCGAACCTCACTTTGAACCTCGGAGCTCGGTGGGAAGGCGTTGGCGCGCCGCACGAAGTGAAGGACCGTTTCAGCTATGGCTACGGCGGAGATTACAACAACCTGGAACCGCGAATCGGATTCGCCTGGACCCCTGGATCGCGATCAGGGGATCTGGTAATCCGCGGCGGATATGGGATTTATCATGATCGCGTTTTCCAGTCGATCTTTTCGCAGAGCGGATTGAATTTCCGTTTTCAGCCGCCCAACGGATTTCTGGTAGGAGCTCCCGCCAATCCTTGTGCAGTGAATCCCGGTGGAAGCGTCAGCGCACCGGCGGGATCGGTCACGGTCAGCGGTGGACAATTCGAGGTGTCGGATCCCACCTGCGGGTTCAATTTTACGCCCGGCGCCGCCAGCAGATCGGTCGCCGCCCAAGGCAACGGCGTACGCATCGCCGGCGGACAGCTCCAGACTTCTCTGCTGATCCCCGATCCCAATTTCCAGTTGCCATACGTGAGTCAGTTCAATTTAACCCTTGAACAGAAGCTGCCGGGCCAAGTAGCGCTTTCGATGACCTACGCCGGAAATCGCGGCATCGGATTGCCTTTCTTCAGCGGCATTAACGACGCTCGCTTCCCTGTGACCTCGCCGTTGGTCAGCGTCGATGT
Source organism: Terriglobales bacterium (assembly GCA_035275665.1). GTDB lineage: Bacteria > Acidobacteriota > Terriglobia > Terriglobales > Acidobacteriaceae > Gp1-AA112. The sequence continues at coordinate 5,022 of DATEMI010000587.1, forward strand.
GGGAGGCGGGAATTTCCAGCCGGTTGTATTTGATCGTGTGTGCAAGGATTTCAGCGATCCTATTTGCGTAACGCTGAACAGCTCGGGCGCGGTGGTCCCCGGATCGAGTGGAGTGCTCAAGTCATTTTCTGCGTTGAACAGCGCAACCGCATCGCTGGCGCAAAAAGGCATTGTGATCGCCAACGGCGTGCCGCACGGATACATATCTCTCGGCAGCACGGCGTCGGAGCGCATTGCCGAACGGCGTCCCGATCCAACCAACGGTCGCAATGTTCTTCTCAGCAACTTCGCTCGAACTTACTACAACGCATTGCAGCTGAAGGTCACCAAAACCAGCAGCAGGGGACTCACGCTCTCCGGTTGGTGGACCTGGAGCAAAACCATGGATACCGGTTCGGAGGCAACGTTCACCGGCACCGACGTGAATGCGCCCGTGGGAGCAGTGAATCCGCAGCGCTCACTGCGCGCGCTTTCGAGCTTCGACCAGCCACAGCGCCTTGTAGTCTCGGCCGTGTACGAGCTGCCGTGGATGAAATCGCAGCAGGGCGCCCTAGGCGAGCTGGTTGGGGGTTGGACGATCAGCGGGGTCGGTACTTTTGCTTACGGATTACCGTTTACGGTTCTTGCCGGCTATGACGAAAACTTCGATGGAGTGGGTGGAGATCGTCCCCTGATAGTGAATCCGGGTTTGCTCTACACTTCAGTGGATCAGGGCAGAGCGCAGAATCCATGCCCCACGGCTCGCGTTGGTGGGCGCTGCCTGGACACGCGATCTGAACTCCAGTTGCCCGCCGCCGCATTCCTGCCGCTGCAATCGAATCTCTCGGCGGGTGACCAATACCCGGTTGCGCCAGGGCAGGATTTTCCCGCCGGAAGTGCCGCGCGTAACGCGTTCCGCGAGCAAGGGCAGAAGAATGTCGACGCGGCCCTGGCAAAATCGTTCCGCATTCGGGAAGGGATGGGACTGCAGCTGCGCATGGAGTTCTATAACGTCTTCAACCGGGTCACGTTTGGAATTCCCGCACGAACCATTGCCGGTACGACGACGCCTCTTGGACAAATCAGCAGTACTGTGAACCTGCAGAACTACGTGAACTCGGCTCGGAGCACGGGAGCCCGCATGGGACAGCTGGCGCTGAGATTCACGTTCTGAGGCTTTGCTCCGCTGTTGATGCTGCGAAGGGCGCGAACCTGCGCACCTCAGCGTCAACGCGGAGCAAACATGGCTTTCGACCGCCTGATAGAGCCATCCGGATCCGTGAGACTGGCGACAAAGCGATGGGAACAGAATCGGCGCGAAAGCAATCGCGAATCTCTGAGACAAAGATCTTGGGCGAACCGAACAGAGAGCTGGCAGAGGAGAGCCGGATCGAAGTTACCTCAATCATGAAAGTGGCCTCGCTGCTGTCATTAGCACTGTTCTCTTGTGCAATGCAGGTGAGCAGTCTACGCGGTTCGGCAGGGCCTCGGGCGAAATCTGCGCAGGCCGTCAGTCCAACTGCCGATTCCCAGAATGAAAACTTCTTTCCCGTTTCCGTTTGGTACAGCGGCGGCAAAGCTCGTGCGCCCATGCTGGAGAAGATCACTCCCGACTCGCCGCGGCTCTGGAAAGATGACCTTCTCAAAATCAAGAAGCTCGGTTTCAATACCGTCCGCACTTGGGTCGAGTGGAATGTGGGCGAGCCGCGTGAAGGCGAGTATCACCTGGAAAATCTGGATCTCCTGCTGAGCCTTGCAAATGAAGTTGGACTGAAGGTCATCGTGCAGGTCTATGTAGATTCGGCGCCGGAGTGGGTCGGCCAGAAATATTCAGACGGCCACTATACTGCGCAGGATGGACAGCCGATCCCGTCGCAAGCGGCGCCGGGATATTGTTTCGATCATCCAGGCGTGCGCAGAGCGGTGCTTGCATTTTTTCAGGAGGTCGCGCGTCATGCATCGCGGAGTCCGGCCTTTTATGCCTGGGACCTGTGGAGCGAGCCGGCGGCGCTGAACTGGGCGCGCATCGGATACAAAGCCGAGCCGATGTTCTGTTATTGCCCGAGCAGCATGGCGCGATTTCGCGAGTGGCTGAAAACTAAATACGGCTCTCTCGATAACCTCAACAGCGCCTGGCATCGGACGTTCACAGATTGGAAACAGGTTGAGCCGCCCCGATTTGGAACTATTCTCACCTACACCGACTTCATGGATTGGCGTGTGTACTACGGCTACAAGCTGGCCGAGGATCTGAAGATGCGCAATCAGGCGGTAAAGGCAGTCGATCCGCAGCATCTGACGACCAGCCACGCGCCTAATCCTTCACCGCTGGTCCGCACGCTGGCCGATCCGTACGATCCGACCGACGACTACCTGATGAAAGACTCGGTCGATTACTTCGGCACCAGCTTCTATCCGAAGCTCACGTCAGTCGATCGCAACTGGACGCTGCAGCGGCAGGTGCTCGCGATGGACCTGACCAACAGCATCACCGGCGGACGCGGATTCTATGTCGGCGAGTTGCAGAGCGGATACGGTGTTCACGGCACCATCATCGGCTCGCCGGTCACGTCGAGCGACTTCGACATGTGGGCGTGGGGCATGGTGGCGCGCGGCGCTCGTGCCATTAACTTCTATGCTTTTTATCCGATGAACGCAGGATATGAGTCAGGCGGTTACGGCCTGATCAATCTAGACGGTACTCTTACCGAACGCAGCATTCACGCCGGCGAGATCGCCAAGCGTATTCAGGAAAATTCTGATCTGCTTCTGCAATCGCGTCTCGAGCCTGCGGAAGCGGCGATCATCTTCAATCCGCTCGTTCCCCTTTTGGGAGGATATGACGAGCAGGGCAGCCGGACTGCAATCCATCAGGCGGTCGCCGGATACCATCGCATGTTCTTCGAGCGCAATCTGCCGCTCGACGTTCTCAGCTCGCGCGAATTAAGCCAAAGTGGATTACAGCGCTACAAACTCGTGATCGTGCCCTATCCGCTGATGATGACGAGTAACGAGGCCCACGTTCTCCAGCAATATGTCGCGAATGGCGGACATCTCTTTGCAGAGGCGCGGCCAGGCTGGGTTGATGATCGTGGACACGCCGAGCCGAAGATCCCCGGCTTCGGATGGGACCAGATGTTCGGGGTTCGCGAAAAGGAATTGATTCCCACAAAAGAACTTACGATCAAATGGGGTACACAAGAATTCAAATCCATGACTTTTCTGGAGCGCTTCGATCCGGAGAACGGCTCAGCAAGAGCGGTCGCCTATA
>DATEMI010000588.1:0-11250 GCA_035275665.1 Terriglobales bacterium
CTGACGCCGTTGTAGCTGCAGGTTCGGTACCAAGATCTGCTGACTCCAGCTGACTCTTCATATAAGTCATTATTTTTCCATCATTTAAAGTGATTTGCAGGGCCATTTGGCGCACCTTGACTCTGCCATCATAACGCCGAAACACCTCGGAAGTGACGCAAACTGTCACTTGCGGGGACCGGAATTGTCAATCTGACCGCCATCAAGCTGCCACTAGAAAAGAAGGCCGAACTCGCGTTCGGCCTCCCTGGCTGGTACCCTCCCCCAGGTACTTCGCCAAACTTTCAGTCTTAAGTCAGCTTGATTACTGAATTGCCGGCGACAATCCGCCGTTGCCACCGCAAACTGCGGCCGTGGGAGCTGCAGTCGCGCGGATTACACCGGTGTTGTCGCTGCAAAACGTGCGGCTACCAGTTTGGCCTGCCGTCGCAGGAGTGCCATTGATCGTAAACCCTGTATTCACACCGCCAGTTGCAACCGGTGCGTAGGTGAAGAAATAGCCACTCTTTGCGGTACCTGCAGTGATGGCAGCAGCGAGCGTGTCATCGATCAAGCAGGTTTGTGTCGAAGTCGAGGCGCCACCGTTTAAGCATGCACCACCGTTGGCTCCCAGTGACTTGAGGTCAACAGAGAAACCTACCGGCTGGCCGGCGTTCGTCCATCCCGCAGTGTTGTACGAAATTTCGCCCGTAACGATGGTTCGGATCGAGCCCACGGCTGAGGCCTCATTGGCCGCCATCCTGGCGCGCATCAAGTTCGGAATTGCAATTGCCGCGATGATCAGGATGATCGCCACGACAATCAGAAGTTCGATCAGCGAGAAACCTTTTTGCTTTTTCATTGTGCTCCTTTAAGTGGCTGCCTCTCCGCCCTTCGAATCAAGGCCTCTGATCAGCCTGACGCCTGTTTACTCGCAGCTTGCTCGCCACCGAGCCCAACTGAATCAACAGCGCAATTTAATCTGTGGAAATCTTCCTAACTATATATTAGATAACGGCTTAATCCAGTACAACTAAGGTAGCATGACCTAGGACCATCGCTTACATTCGCCCAAAATACAACACCTCAGCCCCCTCAAAAGTGCCAAAAAACGTCAAGGGCACAGACACGGAACGTCACTTTTCGGGGTTGTTGCAATCAAATTCTTCGGTAACAGCGGGATCGTCCCGCTGCTCCTGGACGCGGACTGGTTAGAATCTGTGCAGAGTATGAATGAGTGTTAGCAGGCCAGCTGTTCCTGCGTGATCTTAAGCCCATCGAGATTGCCCAGCACGGTTACCGCGATTTTCTCTGGATGAAAGAGCTCGTGCGACATCTCCTGGAGTTGTTCGGCGGTGACTCTTTCTATTCGCTCGATGATCTCGTCGAGGGAGAAGAAGCGGTCGAAATACATTTCCTGGCGGGCGAGATTGGACATTCGGGCTGTGGAAGATTCAAGACTGAGCATCAGGCTGCCCTTTAGCTGTGCCTTTGCACGGCTAATTTCCTCTTGAGAAACCGGCTCGTTCTTCAGATTCCGGAATTCGCTTACAACGGACTCAACTACTTTTGCAGCCCATTCCTGCGAGGTTCCCGCACAGACCGACAAACAGCCTGTATCGCGATAAGAATTTAGATCACTGTAAATCGCATAGCAGAGGCCTTGATTCTCGCGGATGTTCTGAAACAGTCGCGAACTCATGCCACCGCCAAGCAGCGTATTCAGCACGTATGCCACGTAGCGACGGTCATCGGCAATATGCACAGCGGGCACGCCCATGCAGATCTGAACCTGCTCGAGCGATTTTTTGTTCCGGGTAACGATTTTGGCAAAGGTCTGCGGCGCCAACTGAACAAACCCATTCTGCTTCGGCTTTAAGCAGGAAAACTTCTGTCGCACTAAATCTGCGAAATGATTGTGACTAATGCTGCCGGCGGCGGCAACGATCATATTTCCTGGATAGAAGAAACTACCGTAGTAATCGACGAGCATTTGCTGTTCGAATTTGCGGACCGTCTCCTTGGTGCCCAGAATGGGCTTGCCAAGCGGATGATCCTTCCAGAAATTTTGGGTGAAGATTTCGTGGACGAGATAGTCTGGGCTGTCCTCATCCATTTTGATTTCTTCAAGAATTACGCCGCGTTCGCGCACAATATCCTTGGCAGCGAAAACCGGATTGAGCACCAGGTCGGTAAGGATATCCATCGCGATGGGCAGGTGCTCATCGAGGATTTTTACGTTGAAGCAGATGCATTCCTTCGCGGTGAAGGCGTCCATGTTGCCACCGATGGAATCCACTTGCCGCGCGATGTCCTGGGCCGAGCGGCTGGTCGTACCTTTAAACAGCATGTGCTCGACAAAATGCGAGATGCCATTGCGCTCCGATTCTTCATTGCGCGAGCCGGTCCTGATCCAGATACCGATGGAGGCAGAGCGAATCTGCTGCATTTCCTCGGTCAGGATAGTAAGGCCGTTGGGTAGCACCTCACGCCGCACATTTCTTAATTCTTGAACCATCTAAGTCGTAGGATTGCTATTGTAAATCGACTGCTGGATTTCGGCGCTCGGCTTCGGCCACGAGCCCTATGCGATTCAGCGTATTCACGGTTCCTGTGGCGCTGAAAATTGCACAACACTTGGTCCGTATACTGTTGTAAGTAGTTGCAGACATTAGTTTTAGCATTTGACAAAGGTGGCCGGACGAACGCAGATTGCCCGACAGCCGATCCAGAGTATTAGATGCCCATTGCGCCTTCCCATATCGAGCTATTGAGCCTTTCGAATCAGGAACTTGGCCAGCTTGTGCAAAGGCTGGGACAACCGCGATTCAGGGCTCGGCAGCTCGCTGACGCCATCTTCCGCCAAAGACGGGAATCGCTTGCCGATGTCTCAAATCTCCCAGCATCTCTGAAATGTCAATTGGCAGAGGACGGCGTTCGCATTGGTTTCCCGCAGATCGGGGCTAAGTTTCAATCCATCGATGGCACGGTCCGATACTTAATGGCATTCGCAGATGGTCAATCGGTTGAGACGGTCTGGATGCCGGAGGGCGATTTCGGAGAAGCGGGAGACGGAAGCGAAGCCGGAATAGAAGAAGAACAAACTCTCGCCGTCCCGGAGCCAAGCGTAGAACGTGGGAATACGATTTCCAAATCGAGAAAGTATGTAAACACTGGATCCTCGACGCCGAGCGACAGGGTAGCAGATGCTGAAGGAGGAAGGCTGCTAGCTTCGCAGCTTCGAGGCTCCTCGGCTGCGAGGCGCAGTCGTGCGACCATCTGCGTGTCGTCCCAAGTCGGCTGTGCGGTCAATTGCCAGTTTTGCTTGACAGCTCTGCTCGGGGTAAAACGCAACTTGTCTGCGGGCGAGATTGTTGGACAGGTTCTCACGGTTCTCAGAGATCATTCCGTCGATCTGGAGCGTGAGCGCGCGAACATCGTCTTCATGGGAATGGGCGAACCATTTCTCAATTATGACAACTTCATGAAAGCAGTTCGTCTTCTGGTGGAGGAAGTTGGCTTCCCAGAATCACGGATGACAGTCTCTACTTCCGGAATCGTCCCGCGCATCTTCGACTTTGGCCGCGAGTCCATTCGGCCGAAGCTCGCGATTTCTCTGAACGCACCGAATAACGAAATTCGCGAATGCATAATGCCGATCACGCGCAAATGGAATCTCGAGGCTTTGCTCGATGCAGCACGGAAATTTCCGCTGCGCTCCCGCGAACGCCTCACCTTCGAATACGTGCTTCTAGCCGGCGTAAACGATGCTCCGGAGCACGCGCGAGAAATCGCGCAGCGCGTGCGGAACATTCGGTGCAAGGTAAACTTGATTGCTTTTAATCCTGGGCCAGGTGTCCTTTACAGCATGCCCGAACAGCAGCAAGTGTTGGAGTTCCAGTCGATTCTTGCCAATTCGGGAATCCCAGCCTTTATCCGGCGCCCACGTGGCCGCGACATCTATGCCGCATGTGGACAACTGAAGCGAACCGTGACTTAGCAGGCTTCCGCCTGGCAGTCTCGGACCGATGCGATATCGAATGGAATATTTACATTTCATTCGCAAACGGGAGCAGCTCGGCTGCATCTCATTATTTGCTCCCACATTCTGCAACTCGGCAACAAGGGTTTGCGTATTGAGGGAGAGAGTCGTAGGTTCCTATGAGTTGCAGATTTTTAAGAGTTCAGGCTTTTGTGGTGGGCGCCGTACTGTCGATTGCGATGCTATTGTTCGCAGCTACGCGTCATGACAGCGGCGCGGCTCCGCAGTATCGCACGGTGATCGATCTAACCTCCCCTATCACGGCCGATTCGCAAAATTCCGCCGCGCAGACTACGCTCGTATCGCCTGCTGAACTGGGCGGCGCCTGGAATCTGGAAACACTGCCCTCCACCCGTCTTATCGCTCCGCTTGTCGTGATCGAAGCCGAGCACAAGAATTTTCCCGATTCGGAATCGTTGATTACGATGGATGATGTCGCCACATATGAGCGACTGCACGAGGCTGTGCCGCAAGGGGCAATGATCCTGCTTGCGTCAGTGAAGTCCGGAACGAATCCTGTCCTCAATCGTGATGCTCTTCATTTCCTGGCGGAAGCTCGAAACGTCGTGGCGATCGGCGGCGCGGGAACGCAGCTCGTTTCGCCGTACGAGAACTCCTATCTCGCTCGGAAGGGCATCTACGAACTGGAAAACATCAGCAATCTTGCCGTTGTTCCACGCTCGAATGTGGTGGGGGTTGCCGCGCCAGAAAGGATCGCCGGTGCCAACGAAGGGCCAGTGAGGTTGCTGGCGCTCGTGAAATGAAATCGTCGAAAGGGTTGTGGGCCGCAGCCGCGGAAGCTGCATTCGTGATATGGAGGCGTTCAGGCTAGCATCTGAGGGGATTCGGGGTACCGCCAACAACAAAACAGTGCTATATCGGTCTGTCGCCTAACCGCGGCAAACGGCCTCTAGGCAACTTGCGAATTGTTCAGCAGATGCTTCTTCAAGACATTTCCGTTAGGAAGCTTGCGATCGACGATTTCCCGGGCAGCTTTAATCGACTTCTTGATCTCCGCCGGATCGCGCTTTGAGACTTCAGCGATCTCGGGTACCGTGAATCCCTCAATCGCAAGTAACGTAAACGCCTCGCGCTGCTCGGGAGGCGCACCAGTCAAGGCACGCTCTACCTGATCGATGAATTCGTCGGAAAGAGCGAGGGCTTCGGGCGTGCTGATTCCCGAATTGGGTAGGATATCTTCTTCGCTCAGCTTGTCGTCAGGCTGATGGAACTGAAGATAAGCGTCGTCTGATCCGGTTACGTTTTGCTTTCCCGCAGGTGCTTCAAGGTGAATGGTTCCGTTCTCGTCGCCGTTGCGTCGTGCGACGACCGGAATGGCTCGCAGCGCCAGTCCATACAGCCACCGTTCTACCGAGACACGCTCGGGCCGATGCTCTTCGCCGGAAAGCGCACTTGCGATTGCTTCATCGACTACCTCTTCACGCCTGACCAGATTAGGCTCGAGCATTCCTGTAGCTTCGCGGTAACGTAGTTCGCGGTCGATGAAGCGATTCAGCCGAGGCAGTTCGGTGGCGACGTATTGGTCGATGTCACGGCTAGTAAGTGTGCCGCCCTGGAGCGGTGTCCCGTTTGGATTGACTGCTGCCACGGTCTGCTCGAAGGGCACGCCCTTGTACTCGCGCGAGAGCCGATGCCACTTGTGTCGATTGCGGAGCAGATCCTTGTGGGCGTTAAGTTGCGTGATTAGATCCCGGAAGCAAGTCTTGATCGCCCCGACCGCCGTCGACGACGTATTCTGCGTCGCCATCTGTCCAGAGGGCAGCCTGAGGTTCAGAGAGACGGTGATGCCGCCGCCATTTTGCGAGCTCTCGGCGACAATCCCGTGCAGATGGATGAGTTCCGGTCGAAATACCTGAAGACGTTTGGCTAGCTTTTCGGTTTGGCGTTGAACTTCTTGCTCTGTTTCTGGATTCTTCGAGGCTTTGTAGCTGAAGTGAACGTTCATGCGTGCGCCTCACGCCAGTCAGCTTGGTCCGACTGTTGCCGGATATCGAGCGCTGCCGACCGGCCCTAGCTCTTCGTGGCAGATTTTACACCTGCTCAATGAGACGCAACGAGAAAACGCTTTGTTGCATTTCCTTGCAACATAAAGGATTTCTTTCGGCTCTCCGGCCTCGCTCCGCGATCTTTGGGGATCGTTTGAAATTCTCGTTCAGTTGTGAGTGGATTTGCCCCGAATGCCTCCGGTCTTAAGCCGCAGCCGACACCTCGTGCTCGTAGCCTTCTCTGGCAGCTATTCAGCAGCCGCTCGCGTCTAACTGAAGTCCTGCGCATTCAAGCTCTGCGGCTCCGCCGCAGCGTTGCGCTGCCACACCCGAGGTACTCAGAGGAGAATTATTTTGTTGCGCATCAGAGTGGCACGCAATGCTGCAGAAATCGACGCGCTGCGCTCAGCGTGGGAGTTCATCGAACGCGAACAGGGAACCATCTTCCAAACGTTCCAATGGAATCGGCTCGCAGCCAGCCTGTTTGCCGATCGCGAGGAACCGTACTTCGTCTTGTGTGAGAGCGACAGCGGAGTGGCCATCATTCCGGCGGTGATTCGCCGGGAGTCGCAGACCATCAGCTTCGCTGGCGAAACCCTCTTCGACTATCGTGACTACCTCGCATGCGGCGATCCTGCGCTCGATCAAGGCTGGCAACAGTTAACCACTTTGGGATTGCCCTTTACTGTAACCGCAATCCGCCAGCCAGAGGCTGCAATCTGGCACCAGCTTCCGAAGAGTTTCTACAGTCGCTCTCCGCGCCTCAGCCCCGACGAAATCAGCGCAGCCGACTTTGCTCATAGCCACGCGCGTGCTTTCAGCCGCCTGCACAAACTTGAGCGAATGGGACTGGAGATCAGACAGTACTCGGGAAGAGACGCCGTGGTTCGCTGGATTTATGAGCTGCGCTCGCGCCAATCGATTCCCGGAGAGCTCTTCCATGACTCTCGCCGTGTCGATTTCATGGTAGCGGTTTGTGCTCAGGAGGGCAGCCGCTGTCAGGTTTTCACTCTCGAACATGGCGGCACTCTCGCTGGAGCCGTGATCACGTTCCGTGATCGCGAGTTCCGCCGCTTCTATACCACTTACTACGATCGCACCTGGGCCCGCTATTCGCCAGGAGTGAGCCTGCTGTTTGAGATCGCTCGCAGATCGCTGCAGGAAGGCCTGAGCTTCGATTTGATGACGGGTGAGCAACCCTACAAACTGCGAATCGCGCAGACCGCAGAGGACCTGTTCCAGGTAACGGCAACTCCGCAGCAGATGAAGGAAGTTTCACCTGCGGTGTATGCGGCAGAACACGCAGCCTGACTTCGCTCTCGATCCTTTTAGCCCTCCACTTTGTATTTTCCTCGGAGGACGCCCGCCGTGTTGCTGAAAAGACAAAAAGCGGCGATGGTGTAGGTATGTCCGCTGAAAAACTAATCATCAGCACGGCTGCGTCGCGCGATGAAGCTTCCCGCATAGCAAAGAGGCTAGTCGAGGAGTCGCTGGCCGCCTGCGTCAACATCACCGGCCCGATTCACTCGGTGTATCGATGGCAAGGCAAAGTGGAGAGTGCGGAAGAATTCCTGATGTTAATCAAAACCACTGCGTCCAAGTCGTCTGACGCGACTGCCCGCTTGCGCGCACTGCATTCGTATGAAGTGCCCGAAGCAATCGAACTGGAGATTACGGGTGGAAGTGCTGACTATCTGCGCTGGATTCGCGAGTCTGTCTAGGTTGGCGCAGGCTCCCGCCAAACCACGCTCGTTATACTGATTCGGATTGTTACGTCAGGCCAATTGTGCCGAAACGTTTTGCTGTGAGTCGTGCCTCACGCGAAGTCGGCCTCTCGTTTCCAACTCTTCTCGCGCATTGTCCGCCGAGCTCTCTGGTTGTATTCCGCGGTACTGAGTCGGAGTTTCTTTTGTGATCTTCTTGAAGATTCTGCAGAAATAGGCGACTTCTCCGTATCCGCAATTTGCGGCCACTTCCTTCAGCGTCAGACTGTAGTTCCGCAGCATGAACTTTGCGCGATTGATACGGACCAGGTTTAGGTAGTCGTTAAACCGCATCAATCCCTGCTGCCGGAATAAACGCGAGATGTGATTCGGAGCCAGGCCGAAGTGCTCGGCGACACTTTCCCGAGTGAGCGGAAGCTGTGAATTCTCCTGCACGTAGAGGCCAATTGCCTCGTATGTTCGTGTAGCCTTGCGTGCCTGATGCGCGTTGGGCACCTTCAGCAGCCGCAGACAGGAATGCAGCAGCGATTCCGTGAGCAAATGCGCTAGAGGGCCCTGTCCGCGATCGGCTGCAAACACCATCAGCGCCGAAAGCAGATTGTGCGTAAGCCCATCGTAGGCGCCGTGAATGTGAGTTTTCACCGCGCTTACTGGCGTCTCTGACCCTCCGCTGTGCTTCACTAAACTGATGCCGATTTGCTTCGCTCCAAAAAGAATCGTGAGCACCTGCAGCGAGCTCGACCATTCCGGCTTGTCCCAGGCGTTTTCTGGAACGAAGACGGCCTCCCCGGGCTGCGCCTGAATCCTGCAGGAGCTGGAGTTCTGCGCGATCTGCAGATTCTGCATTCCCGAAAGGGGAACATATAAGCGGGGGAAGTGAGTAACATAGGCCAGGGCCGGAGGAGCAACTGTGTCCTCGGCGAAATAGATCCGGCTAAGTCGTGTTTGCCGCAGATAACGTTCAAGTTGCCCAATGATCAGGCTAGTGCCGCGACCCGACGAAACGATCAATTCTCCACTTTTCCGATGCACGGATTGTTACCCTAGTGCAACTCCACAAACGTTGTCCACCCTTTTCTTGAGTCGGAATGGAGTAATCAATTAGTGACGAACGCGCCGGATTGTCGTATTTTTACCAGCAAGACTCCCAAAGCCAGTATCAAGCCAGGGCCCACTTCATGATCGAGTTCCTCAAGCAGCTTCGTCAGCATCTTTTGACCGGTGTGTCGTATGCAATTCCATTTATCGCTTGCGGCGGAATTCTTATTGCAGCGGCGATTGCCTTTGCGCCAATGACTCCGCACGGACCTGACTTCTCGCACGCTCCCCACCTAAAGCTAGTCCTCGACATCGGAACGACCGCCTTTGCTCTGATGCTGCCGGTGTTGGCGGGTTATATCGCCTATTCCGTTTCGGGAAAACCCGGACTGGTTCCGGGATTTGTAGGTGGATATCTCTCTGGCCAAGTCAACGCAGGATTTCTGGGAGCGATCCTCGCCGGACTGCTTGCCGGCTACGTCGTGCAGCTCGTCAAGAGGATGCCGGTCCCGAAGTACATTCGACCGGTGATGCCGATCCTCATTATTCCCATTTTGTCTGCAGGGTTCATTGGCGTCGTCATGATGAAGGTATTGGGGGTGCCCATCGCACAGCTGATGACATCGGCGAGCGCCGCTTTGGCCAGCATGAGCACGGGAAACAGCGTGGTTCTGGCGATGCTTCTGGGAGCGATGATTGCTTTCGATATGGGCGGACCGATCAACAAAACCGCATTCTTCTTCGGCGCTGCGATGATTCAGCAGGGCGATTATCGAATCATGGGAGCGTGCGCGGCGGCGATCTGCACGCCTCCTTTGGGGATGGGCTTGGCGACGATGGTACGCAAGAAGCTTTGGAGTCAGGAAGAGCAGGAGGCCGGAATCGCGGGAATGGCCATGGGGCTAATCGGCATCACCGAAGGCGCGATCCCCTTTGCAGCTTCTGATCCTGTTCGCGTGATTCCTTGCATCGTGCTTGGTTCAATGGTGGCGGCCGTTCTCGCCATGATGGGTCATGTTGGCGATCACGCTCCACATGGTGGACCAATCGTGCTGCCTGTAGTGGACCAGCGACTCGCGTATGTTTTTGCCATCGTCGTAGGCACAATCGTGACTGCCGTCTCGATCAACGTTGTCAAAAGCCTCTCGCGCAAGCGTGATCAGGCAGCGCAAGCGACTGCCTAGCTACTTTGCAGCGGCTGCGGCAACCTGATCTTTCTTGAACATCTGCTTGATTCCGCGCAGAGCCTGGCGTGTGCGCTCTTCGTTTTCAATTAGGGCAAAGCGGACATAGCCGTCGCCGTAATCTCCGAATCCGATTCCAGGACTCACCGCGACGCTCGCATCGCTTAGCAGCTTTTTCGAAAATTCGAGCGAGCCCAGAGTGCGATAGCTTTCCGGAATGGCAGCCCACGCGAACATGGTTGCGCGTGGAGACTCGATCGGCCAACCAATCTTTTGCAGTCCGCTCACCAGGCAATCGCGTCGTTTGCGATATGTCTCGCAAATTTCACGCACGCAGCCCTGTGGGCCTTCTAGCGCTGCAATGGCTGCCACTTGAATGGGCGTGTATGTCCCGTAATCGAAGTAGCTCTTCAGCCGAGTCAACGCGCCGACGAGTTTGGCATTTCCTACCATGAAGCCGACGCGCCATCCCGGCATGTTGTAGCTCTTCGAAAGCGTGAAAAATTCAACGGCGATGTCCTTCGCTCCCGGAACCTGCAGGATGGAAGGAGCCTGATAGCCATCAAAGACGATGTCGGCATAAGCAAGGTCATGGACGACGTAAATTTCATTTTCGCGGCAGATGGCGATAATGCGGGCGAAGAAATCCAGATCTACGCATTGCGTCGTGGGATTCGAAGGGAAGTTCAGAATCAGAAATTTTGGACGCGGATACATCAACCGAATCGCCTGTTCAAGCTCCGCCGTGAAATCAACGCCTTCCCGCATCGGAATCGAACGAATGTCTGCTCCCGAGATCACCGGGCCATAGATGTGAATGGGATAACTCGGGTTCGGAACCAGCACAGCATCACCGCGATCGAGCACCGCGAGGCAAAGATGCGCGATGCCCTCTTTTGATCCGATGGTGACAATAGCCTCGGTATCGGGATTGAGTTCCACATTGAAACGCTTGCGATACCACTCGCAAATCGCGCGTCGCAACCGCGGAATTCCCTTCGAAACCGAGTAACGATGCGTGCTGGGGCGCTGCGCCGCTTCCACCAGCTTCTTGACGATGTGGTCGGGAGTCGCGCCGTCGGGATTGCCCATCCCGAAGTCGATGATGTCTTCTCCGCGTTTCCGCGCAGCCGCTTTGAGCTCTCCGATGACGTTGAAGACATACGGAGGCAACCGGCTGATTCTGCTGAATTCGCTCATATAGGTAGGGTAACCTGCGGTCGCGCTAGCGCGGTTCTAATCACTGGGCGGCACGGTTGCTGCATAACCAACAGCAA
>DATEMI010000589.1:0-5968 GCA_035275665.1 Terriglobales bacterium
GATTCCGTTTGTTCTGCTGCCGGTCATTCTTGGGTTGGTCGGCCTTATCGCAACCTACATACCGGCGCGACGAGCTACGGCTATCAATCCGATCGTTGCGCTAAGGCAGGAGTAGCCTGAAGTATTTCAGTAGAACTGCCAGAGTCTTGTAAGCTCTGTCATCCTGAGCCCTTTTTTGGGCGAAGGCCCTCCCGCAATGTTTACGATGAAAATGACCGCTTACGAGGCTATTCGGCCAATCGCGTAAGTTGGGTCGAGGAGCCGCGTTGCCAGCATTTCCGTCGTAGATATCGCGGGAGGTCCTTCGCCCAAAAGAGGGGCTCAGGATGACAACTTTGTACACTGTCGAATTCCCGGTTTGGGATTGATCGAGCGAAAGCCAAGAGTGGACGAGGCTGCTACTTTGCGCACGGCGAGTTAGCGATTCACGAACGTGATCGTAATGCCGTCATATCCCTTGCTCCCCACCGTTTGAATCGTGGTCGCCGTCACGCGTTTTTCCTTCGCAAGCATTTCATTAAGCTTGCGCACGCCCTGGACATCGGGATCCGTGGTGCCGGCCTGAATTACCGCACCTTTGCGCACGACGTTGTCAACGACAATCAAGCTCCCGGGACGCGAGAGCTTCAGCGACCATTTGAAGTAGTCGGGAATATTGGCTTTGTCCGCATCGATGAAAATCAGGTCGAACGGACGCGACTTCTCCTTCGCCAACTTGGGAAGACTCTCGAGCGCAGGCCCGAGTCGAACTTCAACCGATTTGGACAGCTTCGCGCGAGCAATGTTGGCACGCGCGACCTCAGCGTGCTTCGGGTTCACCTCAAGTGTGATCACGCGTCCGCCTTTCGCCAGGGCACGTGCCAGCCAGATTGTGCTGTATCCGCCGAGGGTGCCGATTTCGAGAATGCGGCGCGCTTTTACCAGCTTCGCCAGAATGTGCAAGAGCTTACCTTGATTTGGCGTAACGGCAATCGCCGGCAACTCCGCCTTGCTGCTCGCCTCAACCGCAGCATCCAAAGCCGCATCGGATGGCACAACCGTTGAGCTGATGTAGAGATCGACCGCTGTCCATTGTTCCTGGTTCATGCGATTGATTAAACCAGAACCGTCGCCGGTGCGCGATGGCCGCCGACTCAGGCCCACTGTGCATCATCTTTGGGCCAGGAAGTTCGACGAGTGGCAGTTTGCGCCACAAATATATTTCGAATGCATCTGCTTGAATGTTGCACTGAAGGGAAATTCCCGATTTGGTATAAAGAAGGCTGCAATATTTCCGCTTGACTTTCGCCCGATTTCGTCATAGCACAGGAATAGGACGTCAGAATGGAATGCCGCACGAAGGTCGTGCTCGTGTTTCTCCACAGCCGGGGGTCCTTTTTGCGGAGTCATCACATCGGCGCGCTTGACCAAACATCGGATTGCACGAGACTCGATGAGATCGCATGAGATCAGATGAGATCGGATGAGATCAGCGGTGGGATATCTCATCGGTCGCGCGATGGGATATCTGATGAGATCGGATGGGATTTGATGGGATCGGATGAGATCACGCAAGTTTGAGACCCCCACCCAACAGTTTTCAAATGGCGTCGTGGGGTTCACCCCCATCGCGAACCTCACGGCGGATCGGATAGCGCTTTCGCGGAAGTTGTCGCTTTACGGCGTCACTAGAGCAGGTTCACCCGCAATTTTGTGATCAGGCGTGCTTCCTTCGCAATAGAGCTGCAACCAGTGACAGGAGGAAGACGATGGCTATTACGATCTGCGAGCTCACGCAGTAGATACACCATACGCCGAGCACTCGCCACTCGATCCAGGTGAGGCGCAGTGTGAAGATCAGAGCGATTAGGGCAAGCAGAACGGTGATGCGTGGATAGCGGCCAGTGAAGGCAATCAGCACCGCATAACCGACAATCCCGATCAGCGCCACGGGAAATTCACGCAGCGCGGCATACGGGCTGGCGTTGAAATGCACGACGGCATACGGACTGTGGTTCACGATTCCGCAATCCCACCGGTCGTTGATACTGCACGGCGATGGCTTGGTGTTGTAATGCTCGCCCAGCGCCATTCCCGAAATGAAAACTCCAGCGAGGCAGAAGATTACGATGAGAATGGTCAGAATTCGTTGCAGACTCTATCCCCTTCCGAGCTTGCGCTTTGCAGGTGTTTTGCTGCGTCCCAGTCGTTCACGTTCTTTTTTGGGCAGCTTGTCAAACACTAGTTCATATGAGCGTCGCAGACAATCTCGCAGTTCCGAGTGTGTCAATGCCTCGCGCGTTTCCAGCCCGACCCAGTGGTTGCGTGCAAGATACGGAGCAGGGATGATGTTGGGCCGTTCGATCAATTCGGCAAATTCTTCGGGAGTGGATTTGAACGAAATCCAGACTGTGGCCGGTTCGAGTGCGACGACGGCGAACATCTTACCGCCGACCTTCAGGACAAGGTGGTTGCCCCATTGGATTTGCTCCGTCGCATGCGGCAAAGCCATGCAGAATTCGCGGACAGAATCGGTGGTCATGAGAGGTTTGTGTTTATCAGTGGAGCTTCTTTGATTTCAAGTTCACCATATCCTGCCGGGACTGTCATCCGAAGCGCATCCTTTGCGCGAAGGATCTCCCGAAGGTGTTGCAGATACCGATGCGTTCATTCGGCTCCTCGGCCCATGCTTCGGTTTCTGGTGAAGGAGCCACGCCGGCGGCAATTAAGCTCGAAGCACCTCGGGAGATCCTTCGCGCAAAAGGATGCGCGTCAGGATGACAGGATCTACACGGATGAGTTCTTTGACAGGAGTGCGTTAAACTAGGAGTTCAGATGCGAGTCCTTGGAATCGATTGCGGAACGGAATATACCGGCTACGGCGTAGTCGATCAGCACCCGAATGGGCGATTGGAATTTGTGACCGCCGGCGCTATTCATCTGTCGAAGCGCGAGTCGATGCCGAAGCGGCTGGCGACTGTCTTTACCGAACTTTCCCGGATCATTTATCAGACACTGCCGCGCATGGTGGCGATTGAAGAGGTCTTCTATTCGGTGAACGCGAAGTCGGCGCTGAAGCTAGGTCAGGTTCGCGGCGTCGCCATGCTGGCGGCTTCGTCTGCCTCGCTCGAAGTGGCGGAGTACTCACCGCTCTCGATCAAGTCTGCAGTCGTTGGCTACGGCAAGGCGGAGAAGCTTCAGGTGCAGCACATGGTGGCACATCTTTTGAAACTTCCCGAGCCTCCGCAGCCCAGCGATGCCGCTGATGCGCTGGCGATTGCGATTTGTCATTTGCACACTCATGCAACCCTGTCGCGCTACGAGGTGGCGGGACGATGAACAGGCGTCCGCGCCTGGTGGCGCTCGGAATCCTGTTTTGGGCATTCGCTTCGGCTCTGTACGCGCAACAGGATGCGGCCATCTCTTTCAAGCAAGTCTGGAAGGAAGCGCAGCCTGCGGAGTTCTCGATCGTCGTGCATCAGAACGGTCAGGTGGAGTACATGGCAATGGATAAGGACCTGACTCCGCCTCAAGAGCGCAACGCTCCGGTCGAAAGCAACGCCGAGCAGAATGCCCAAGCCCAGGACGCAGCCTCACAGGACGTCTTCCACAAGCAGTTTCAGGCCAGCGATGGACTATGGGAAAAACTTAGCGGGCTCGCCAAGCAAGTCAACTACTTCGAGGGCGAGTTCGACTTCACCAAACATCCAATTGCGCAGACCGGCAAGAAGACGCTCAGCTACTCGGATGCGGGCCGGCACACATCGACGACTTACAACTACTCTGAAGATCCTTCGATTCAAGAGCTTACTTCTGTTTTTCAAGGTATTTCTTCGACTATTGAAGGAGGTCGGAAACTGGAGTTTGATCGTCGCTTCGATAAGCTCTCCCTCGATCAGGATCTGAAGGGTCTGGAAGACATGTCGAATAACGGACGGCTCCAGGAGGTGCAGGCGATAGCGCCGTTACTTCAGCGCCTGGCGGCTGACCGGACGGTGCTTCACATTGCCCAGCAGCGGGCACAACGGATTCTCAAGAAGGCGAACCTGCCGGTTGCCCCGCAGTAACGGAACCCTCGGCAGCTGAGGGGCAGTCGTGGTGTTTTCGGCTTCGGTGCACGAGTTGGTCGAGTACTTCGAGTCAGTCGGAGCTGGCCATGCGACCCACCGGCTACCACCGGTGGTTCCTTCGTGGACGCAATAAAAGCGCAACTACTGTGTTCTGTGCGTGGTCTAATATAAGTAAGAAGATACGGAGCCAGCTATGTCCAGTACGGCACTGCGCTCGTCCTACCTCAGGTCTGTTCTTCGACCCTTGGTTTTCATCTCGCTTGCGTTCCTGTTTGCGCTGCCACTTCTTGCCGATTCGCACGTGCGCATCGTGCGCCTCAGCTTAGTTGACGGTGATGTTCAGCTCGACAAAGCTGATGGACGCGGCTTCGGCACCGCGTATGTCAACATGCCAATTGTGCATCAATCGAAGCTCTGGGCGCGCGATGGACAGGCTGAAGTTGAACTCGAAGATGGAAGTTCGATCCGACTCACGCCAGACACGATCGTCGCATTCAACGATCTGAGTCTCGACAACAACGGCGGACGCAACACTTCAGTCGAGCTGCAACAGGGCACAGCGTACTTCGATATTCGCTACCGCGACTCTGACCACTTCCAACTCGACTTCGGGCGCGACCACATCTCGCTGGATAAGGCAGCCCGCTTTCGCGTGAACGTCGATAAGCATGACTTTGAAGTCGCGGTTCTGAGCGGCGAGATCGAAGTCGAGAACGCCTCGAGCGCCGAAGTGGCCGTCAAGAAAGGTGAGACCATTCGCCTCGACGGCGACGATCCCGATCGTTATTACCTGGCCAAAGGCGTCGATGCCGAGAACTATGACCAGTGGGATAACGCACGCGCCAAGTTGCACGATGAAGCAGTCGCTTCCAATTCATACCAAAATGGGAATGTAGCCTACGGTTCCGATCTCGGCCAGTATGGAAATTACTTTTATGTTCCCGGCTACGGCTACATGTGGCGTCCGTACTCGGTCGGTCTGGACTGGGATCCATTTGCTGACGGCTATTGGATTTCTTATCCCGGCTTCGGCTACACATTTGTTTCCGGATACCCGTGGGGTTGGGCTCCGTACCGCTATGGTTCGTGGCAATTTATCAATGGTTATGGATGGTGCTGGCAGCGAGGTTCAAATTGGAACAATTGGCAGACGGTGCCTCCCGTGTACCACGTTCCGCCGCACTATCGTCCGCCCATGCCTCCTCATCATCATGGATCGCCGGTATTGGCCGTCGATAACGGCAGGCTGCTGCCGGTTCCGCACCGGCACATGATCGTGGACAACGACGCCATCGAGCATCATCGTCCGACTGCGACGAAGATCACAAACGCCGGCGGGGAAGTTGTGCAGCAGGGAAGCGCTCCATCGGCGCAGGGCTTTGTTGGACGGCCAGGCTTTACCTCCAACGCTCCGGCAACTGCTGTAACCATCGCTCCAGTTCCGCGCATTACAGGACCTCGTTCCAACGGACCGCGATGGGCCGATGGCGAGCCTGTTCCTCGCGAGGTGCAGAGTCCGCGGGCGCAAGCACCAGCGATGAGTGTGATGTCGCCTCGGCCGGCGCCGGCTTCTGTTTCAATTCCAGCTGCTGCTCCGCAGCGACCGATGCCTGCTCCGCCAGTGCGAATGGCTCCGCCTGTGAACAACAGCAGGCCGATGCCGAGTCCCAGAATGGAACCGCGCACTTCTCCTGCGCCCATGCACATGGGCGGCATGAGTTCGGGAGCCGCAATGTCGCATCCTTCTATGTCATCCGGAGGCGGAATGCGGATGTCAGCTCCGTCGATGGGCGGCGGTGGTGGCATGCGCGGCGGTGGTGGAGGCGGCGGAGGCTCCTCGCGCGGCAGCCATCGCTAGGAGTGTCGCCATTCGTTTAGCGTTTCCGGCACAAGCCAAATCTGGGCTCTCGCTGGACTGA
>DATEMI010000590.1:0-3199 GCA_035275665.1 Terriglobales bacterium
CAGACAAATCGTCAAGTACTCGTCTTGGTTCACGCTGTCGGTCTTGCTCAATCAAATCTCGATGTATTTGATCTATCGCCTTGCAGATCGCCCACCCGATTCCACTGACTTCTTTATTTTAACTGTAATGTGCAGTGCGGGAGTTTGGATCTCTACGCACACTGTCGCAGCATGTCATCGAAACTATCCGCGGCAGGCCGTGATTGCGTCGCTGGTAGCGGCGGGTCTTCTGTTATTTACGGCTGACAACTTCTCGTCATTATCCATGAAACTCATGAGTCATTATGGCATCGGATATAGCCAGAAGTTCAACCTGCGCGTTAACGACGAGGGCGCGAATACAGTACGTGAACTGAAGTTGCAGTGTGAGGAGAGTTTCCACTACTTGTGCGATGTAGAGATTCTTTCCAAGATGGGGGACCAATATTTCTTAAGGGTCGGTGGCACGACGCACATCATCCTGCCGAAGTCGGATGTGGTTTCTATCAGGCGGCTTGACTCTGTAGAAGCTGTCGGTAGCAGAAGAACATTTTAAGCCGCGGATTACACGGACAACGCGGATCAGAATTGGTTAAGTTTCTCTGCTTTGGAGCGAAGGCTTAAGGCTCGATCTGGCCCAACAACTCCACTGCCCCCGAATCGTGGATCACCCGCACGCGCTGGCCGGCGTTGGTCGAGTCGCTACTCTCGAGCAGAAAGACGGAATCGCCGAATGTTGCCACCGCTGTGACTCGCCAGCCACCGATGCTCCGGTCGACGACGTGCTGCGAACCGTCGAGATCGATCCGAACAACCTGACCGATATCAGGAAGCGCCGTATAGATGCGATTACGTCTGTCGGTCGCAATACTCCAAATTCGAGGTGCTCCAGTCGAGTTCCAGATCTTCGGTTGGATCAGGTTGCCGTGGACTCGCGTTACAAGTCGGATCACGCCGTCTGCGCCTACACGCCGAAGATAATTTCCATCAGACAGGTACAGTGTTTCATCGGCTGTCCAGTGGTAGGCGATAACCTGCTGCAGAGGCGGTTCGCCTTTTGCGATTTCCCCCGAGCCTCGGAAGCGCCTCACGTTTCGGGCCGCAGACCGTTCCATGATGAGCGCACCCTTTTGGAAGATGATCTCGCCGCGTTTGCCGACCGCAAATACTAACGCCTCAATATCCGATTCCTCAGCAACCTTGACGTGCTTGCTGCCGTCGAGAGGAATGCGAAAAAGTGCGCCGCCCATCTCCTGAAACGATTCGGAATACACCTCACCGTCCAGCCCGCGAGTGGTCCAATGTGCGTGAAAGTTCTTTACTAGCGCCACCGGCTTCCTGCCCTTCTCCAGCCGCCAGACAGCGTTATACATGGAGTCGCCAAAGATCACCGTATTTACATCCAGGGCGATAAGCCCTCCGCCCGGATGAGCTGCCACCGCGACCGGAACGATAAGCAGGAACAACGCCCTGATAGCTTTCATCGAGATCATCCTCATAGTCAGTGCTTTAAATGGGCACCTAAAAATATCTGTGCTATAGTCCGTCACCCCTCAAAACACAAAAGAAGCAGTACAAGCGCTTAATCAAAAATCTGATGACGAATGCACGGTGTCGCACAATCTGCTGGACGCCCATCTGGAACAAGGACCGGGAGGGCGTGGGACTGGAGCACCTGCTCTTGTCAGAGAACGTCGCTGATAGCATCATCCTCGCGTTCGATGAGGAGCATGGTCCATTTCGGCTCATCTATCGCCTCACCTGGGACAAATCGTGGCGACTCCGCGATGCCGACATGGCTGTGGAGACGGAGAGCTTCACCCGATCATTGACTCTGAAAACGGATGGACAGGGTCACTGGCGACACGGCGATGGACGGGCCATCATCGATCTCGATGGCTGCATAGATATCGATATCTGGCCAACCCCTTTCACCAACAGCTTCCCGATCTGGCGCGAGCCGATGGCTGTAGGTGAGCGGCGGGAGTTCCGCACGGCCTGGCTCTGCGCGCCTGAGCTAACAGTTCGGGCGCAACCGCAGGCGTACACGCGGCTGGCCGACCATCTCTATCTTTTCGAAAACCTCGACGGTAGCGGTTTCCATGCGAAACTTCCTGTTGATGAAGACGGCATCGTGCTGGATTATCCGGACCTGTTCCGGCGCGTGATCTAAATCAGTTCTTCCGCTTTGATCCAGCTTTTTCGGTTGGCACTTGGTTAATGAATCATCGGATCACAGCCAAACTCGATTACCGTGTAGTGCTTTTTGAGTTCCGCCAGCTCTTCGCCCTCGCGTTTCTGAATCTCCAAATAGTCCTCGGGTGGATTCCCCCAGCATGAGATTCGAAAAAATCGAATCTCCCGGCCTTTGGCGTCGACTAGTTTTCCTTTGCGGCAGCGAGCTTTCAATTCAATGAGCTTCTTCTTTACGGTTAAGCTCGGTTTTCCCTTCTCGTCATACGAAACAACTTCATCGGCACGAACATCCTTCGGGAGGCAACTGAAATTCTTTGAAGGCGCCGAGTCATCATCCTCACGAGGCTTATCCATCGTGGTCGCCAACCCCAGCTCTCCTCCGATCAAGAAGATACAGAGACCTAAGAAAAGAAGCTTTTGCCAATGATAATGATTCAGCAACTGCCGGAGACCTCCGAAAACAGGTTCACTTCTTACTGTGCGGCACAGTCACTGTAACCGTACGCACAACCTGGTTGCCAGATGCATCAGTGCAAGTGACGGTGATCGTGTAGACGCGATCATTGCCCTTACCTGAACGTTCTGAGCGTAAGAGCAAGTGATGAGCATCAATGACCTGCCAGTCAGGCGCAGTATCCCCATCACCCAAACCGTTGATTGGCTCGTTGCTTGTTACGGTCAATACGCAGTTCACCGAACAGTTGTCGGTCGCAGTGTAATTGACTGTAACCGGAACCATCTGGTGATTCGGTGGCCACAAGGTCGGCGTATCAACTGTGACAGCACCAACCACTGGAGACTCCGTGTCATTTACAGTCACGGTAAACGAACACTCCGTTTTGGTGCCGTCCAGTCTGGTGTCGGTTAGCGTGACAGTGGTAGTACCCACCGGGAATACAGAACCGGAAGGATGATCCGACGTAATCGTACCGCCGCAATTACCGGTTTCCTCCGGCATGTCGTAAGTAACTACAGCGCCGCAGACTCCCGGATCATTCTCGACGGTGATATTCGCAGGACACGA
>DATEMI010000591.1:0-4852 GCA_035275665.1 Terriglobales bacterium
CCATCCGAGCAGTTTCCGTGAGCACGGCGGCGCGCTCTGGTTCAAGGGACGAGGACCGGTACGTCACCCTGCTGATCCAGCCCGAACCGGCGAGAAGATCTAGCTTTAATCGCGACAATGTCGGCTAACAAGAAAGCAGTAGTGCTCTTAAGCGGTGGGCTCGATTCCGCCACCGTTCTCGCCATCGCGCGCGAGCGCGGATTTGAGCTGCATGCGTTGAGCTTCGACTATGGCCAGCGGCATCGTATCGAACTCAAAGCCGCCACACAAGTGGCCCGAGCTTTTGGGGCACAGCATTCCCTCATCTCGTTTGATTTGCGCCAGTTTGGCGGGTCAGCATTGACTGGCGAGACTGATGTTCCCAAAGATCGCACCCACAGTCAGATATCGGAAGGGATTCCCATAACGTACGTTCCGGCACGAAATACCATCTTTCTTTCTTTCGCTCTCGGCCTCGCCGAGGTAATTGGATCCTTCGATATCTTTGTCGGCGTGAACGCACTCGACTACAGCGGCTATCCGGACTGTCGTCCTGAATTCATTGACGCCTTCGGATCTCTAGCGAACGTGGCAACCAAGGCGGGCGTGGAAGGTCGGAGATTTACAATCCACGCTCCGTTGATTCAGCTGACAAAGGCGCAAATCATTCGCGAAGGGACGAAACTTGGAGTGGACTACTCGCTCACCATAAGCTGCTACGATCCATCCGCGGAAGGTGCTGCCTGCGGCCGCTGCGACTCATGCCAACTGCGGCGCAAAGGCTTCGCGGAAGCCGGCGTCTCTGATCCGACGCGATACCAGTAGCACTTGTTCGCGTTTTCACACCAACTCCTGCTGCTTGGCTTCTGCTTCAATTTCCTGTACTGGGATCAGGCGATCCATCTGGCGCAGTTGCGGAAAGATCCATGCCCAGAGTCCGACCACGACCAAAGTACCAACTCCGCCGAAGATGACTGCAGGCACGGCGCCAAACCACTGGGCAGTGATTCCCGATTCGAACTGGCCAAATTCGTTCGATGCTCCAATGAACAGGAGGTTCACGGCGCTCACCCGACCGCGCATCGCCGCAGGCGTAGCGATCTGGACGAGCGTGTTGCGGATGACAACGCTGATCATGTCGGAGGCGCCTACTACGAACAGCGAAATCAACGAGATTGTCATTGAACGCGATATGCCGAAGATGATCGTTGAGACTCCGAAGATCGCGACGGCAATGAACATCATTACTCCTGATCGTCGTCGCAAAGGACGATAGGCTAGCACCACCGCCATCAGTGCGGCACCGGCGGCAGGCATGCTGCGCAACACACCGAGGCCACCTGGGCCAACATGCAGCACGTCCTCTGCATATACCGGGAGCAGCGCAACAGCGCCGCCCAGCAGTACAGCAAACAAATCCAGCGAGATCGATCCCAAAATGATCTTTTCGCGCCACACATAGCGCACGCCGGCAAGCAGGGTCTCGATGGAGATATCTTTCTTCTCCATCCGGCCGGTGCGCACGTGCATCATCAGCAAGAACACGAAACCCGAGGCATAGCAACATGCGGCGGTGATGTAAACGTTGGCTGCTCCGTGTGCCCAGCCGTATATCAGGCCGCCTAGTGCGGGACCGAGCACCGTTGCAATCTGGAAAACGGTAGCTCCCCAGGTGACTGCGTTGCCAAAATGTTCGGTCGGCACAAGCTGCGGAACTAAAGATTGACTGGCGGGTCCGCTGAACGCGCGAGTGATGCCGATCAGGAGCAGCGTGGCGAAAATCGGAAGTACCGACTTCGCGCCGGTATGTGCTTGCAGAAAGAGTAAGACCGAGCAAACCGCGTAGGAGATATAACACGTCAGCAAGACCGCGCGACGATCAAAACGATCCGCCGTGTGCCCGGCGGGAATTGAGAGCAAAACGCCGGGGAGGAACTGTACGAGGCCCACATATCCAAGATCGATCGGCCGGTGAGTAATCTCGAAGACCTGCCAGCCGACTGCGACCGACTGCATTTCTGTGCCGACGATCGAAAGTGCTCGCCCAAACTGGAACAGCCGGAAATCGCGATATTGAAATGCGGCTCTCGGTGGGACAGCCGGTTCTGTCTCAGGGGGCACCTTGATAGGTTACACGAGTAAATCGTCGCGCCGGTTTGCACCTTCAAAGCGAATCCGTATAATCCTCGCGTGCTCAACTCAAAACTGCGCAGTCTAGCCCTCGCTACTCTCAGTTTCTGTGCGATTTCAGTTTTCGCGCAGCAACAGCAGCCACCTGCTCCGATAGTTTCGCCGGAAGTTCAATCGGACAATCGCGTAACCTTCCGCTTTCGCGATCCGAATGCGCAAAAAGTGGACGTGGCGCTTGAAGGTCGCACCGCGCACATTGCGATGCAAAAGGATGACTCAGGAGTGTGGAGCGTCACAACCGATCCACTGGGACCAGATTTCTACGGCTACTCTTTCGTTGCCGACGGCGTCGTCCTGATCGATCCATCAAATCCGCTGCTGAAGCCAAATCTGCTGAATACGCAGAACATGGTCCACATCCCCGGACCATCGCTGCCATGGGAAGTCAACGATGTGCCGCACGGCGTCGTGCACCATCACTTCTATAAGTCTGGTGTGGTCGGCGATCAGCGCGACTATTACGTGTACACACCACCGGACTACAACCCTGCAAAAAAGAAGAAATATCCGGTCCTCTATCTGCTGCACGGCTACAGCGACGATGCCAGCGGCTGGACCGCAGTCGGACGCGCCCATGTGATTCTCGACAATCTCATTGCCCAGCAGAAAGCGAAACCGATGATCGTCGTCACGACTTTGGGATACGGCGATCTCGATATGCTGAAGCGCGGTTTCCGCGCCTTCAACAATGACGACCTACGCCAGCGCAATCTCGACAATTACCGCAAAGCGCTGCTTACTGAAGTGATCCCACAAGTCGAGCGCGAATATCGTACGCTAACCGAAAGCAAATCGCGTGCAATTGCCGGCCTTTCGATGGGAGGATCGGAATCGCTGTTCGTTGGACTCACTACGCTCGATCGGTTTGGTTGGATCGGGGCATTCAGCACTGGTGGACTCAACGAAAACTTCGACCAGCAATTCGCCGGCTGGAATCCGAAAGACACCGCAAATCTCCAACTGTTGTGGATTGCCTGCGGCACGGAAGACCGTCTGATTGATGTGAACCGCCGCTTCCGCGAGTGGCTCACCAGCAAGGGCGTGAAGCACACGGACATCGATACCCCCGGCATGCACACTTGGATGGTCTGGCGGCGCAACCTGGCGGCGTTTGCGCCTTTGCTGTTCCAAAAATAAACAGAACCGCCGGCGGTAGCCGGTGGGTGTCGCTGGTCATCCAAGCCCAGCGACAATTGATGTTGCTAGATCTCTCGCATTCCTGGATCGCGCTATTTCGATTTGCAGGCTGCCTCTCTTCTCTACTTCGTTCCTCCGTTTACAATATTGGCGGAGCCTCACCTTGCCCAAGTTTGAAGAGTGCCTGCAGCAGCTAGAGAAAATCGTCGAACAGCTTGAGAAGGGCGATCTTCCCCTGGAGAAGTCTCTTCAGCTCTTCGAGGAAGGGGTCCGCCTTTCGAATTCATGTCGTCAGGAGTTAGAAGCCGCTGAAGGAAAGGTCGACATCCTGATGAAGCAGGGTGGTAAGCTTCAGGCAGAGCCGTTCGAAGCAGGGAAGCAGGCGGCAGGAGATAGTCAGTAGCTTCCAAACACCCACTTCGAGGCCTCCCTCTTCATTCGGACAAACAAAAATCCACAAAGCCATTGCCGTCTTCAGCCGCAAAAACCGCCAAATCGACTAAGCAATTGAGCCGTAACGGTGCAAAGTCACGACTGAAGTCGCGCGCACCTGAGGTGCGGTCTCTTCCCGAACTAAATCAGGCAGTCATTGCTTGCCGCCTATGTCCAAGACTCGTCGCCTATCGCGAGGAAATTGGACGTGTGAAGCGGAGAGCCTATGTCGATTGGGAGTATTGGGCTAAGCCGGTGCCTGGATTCGGCGATCCTAACGCGCGCGTTCTCATTTTGGGACTGGCGCCGGGAGCGCACGGCTCTAACCGGACTGGACGTCCGTTTACAGGTGACGGCTCCGGATACTTCATGTATCCCGTGCTCTATGAAACTGGATTCGCGTCACAACCAACAGCTACGCACCGCTACGACGGTCAGAGATTGACTGACGCATACATCACGGCAGCCGTTCGTTGTGCCCCTCCCGCCAACAAACCAAGTCCCGATGAGGTCGCCAACTGCTCGCATTTTCTCGATGCCGAGCTGGCAGCGCTGTGGCGCGTGCGTGTCGTGGTCGCGTTGGGGAAGATCGGCTTCGATGCCTATCTCAATCACCTGCGTCGCGCAGGAGCAATCGCTTCGCGTGCTCCCTACACCTTTGGTCATGGAGTTGAGTACCAAATGCCGAACAACGTGATTCTGATGGGGGCTTATCATCCCTCGCTTCAGAACACCAATACGGGAAAACTCACCAAGGAAATGTTTCGCGCAGTGTTCGAAAGGGCGAGGGTACTGGCGCAGTTGTGAGTTGGAGGATTAGACAGGACCTGCCGCTCCGGTAAGCCCTGGAGCCGAAGGTCGTACCAATGGCCAGCTCCGCGGGAAACGGCATTGCGGGCGCTCTGAGAACGCGCAGCCGAAACACATGCAGCCGCTCCATCGCCTAACAGCGGCGTCCGTTTACGCTTGTCCGAACTGAATTCCAATCGCGTCAAACGCGAGCGGATCAAGAGGATGATCTTTGCCGAGGCTTTCGATTTTATCATCGCCGTCGCACAGCATTCGGTACCAGAGCAACTCACTAATCGCGCGACGATAGAAGTCGGCATTGGCG
>DATEMI010000592.1:0-2684 GCA_035275665.1 Terriglobales bacterium
CGTCCTCCCACAATGGAACGCCGACGCCTTCAGCCACAACGCGCTCTGCGCGGTTATGAACCGGTATGGAGTCTCGGCCCTGCGGCTGAGCAAGCCCTATCACGACATTCGGCGGCCGGCCGAGATCGAACGCAGCGACTATGCGGTCTCGGCAAATATCGGGAGAACGCTCGATTCGTGCCGCCAGGGCGTAATCGATATCCGCTGCTGCCTCGACTGGCTCGAATCGCAGGGCTGTCAGCGCTTCGGAATTCTCGGCACCAGCCTGGGATCGTGCTATGCCTTCATCGCCAGTGCGCATGACGCGCGGCTCGAAGTAAATGCGTTCAACCACGCGTCCACCTATTTCGGCGATGTGGTCTGGACCGGCCAATCGACACGCCACATCCGCGCTGCACTTGAGGACGTCATCAACATGGAGAGCCTGCGGCAGCTGTGGCTGGCGATTAGTCCGATCGCGTACATGCGCAAGTTTGCTGCGCATCGCAAGAAGGTCCTCGTGATCTACGCCAAGTACGATCTGACATTCTTACGCGACCTCTCTGAGGAAGTGGTGCGGCTGTTCCGGGAAAACGAGATCGATTTCAAAGCCGTAGCTCTGCCGTGCGGGCACTACACGGTCGGCGAAATTCCGTTCAAATTCTTCGACGGATGGCATTTGGGTTGGTTCATTTATTCGGCATTCAAGCAGTTGGGCGGGTGATCGAGCGTACGTTCGAATAGACAGACTGCGGAAAAAAATGCAAAACAGAACCGCCGGCGGTAGCTGATGGGTCGTGAGATCGCCGAATGGCGAGCTCCGAGTGCAACGATATTGTCGGTATTGTGGAGAAACGCAGCCGCAACACACGCGGCTGCCCCACCGCCTGCCGGCGCCGGTTCTGTTACCTAGCGGTGCCAGCGTTTTTCCGCAGCCTGTAGAGTCCACATTTACAATTTCGCGCAATGATTGCTCACCTCCGCGGACGCGTCCTCGAAAAACATCCAACGCACCTGATCCTCGAAGCCGCCGGCGTGGGATATGAAGTTGCGATCAGCATCCCAAGCTTCTCCGCACTTCCCTCAGAAGGAGCCGAGGTATCGCTCTACATCCATACTCACGTACGCGAAGACGTGCTGGCCCTCTACGGTTTCCTGCGTCGCGAAGAAAAGCAGATTTTCGAGCGACTGATCGGCGTCAGCGGGATCGGGCCCAAGCTGGCGATGACGGTGCTGAGCGGAATGGCTCCCGACGCACTTGTCTCCGCGCTGCGCGGCAACGATCTCACCGCTCTCACGCGAGTTCCCGGAGTGGGAAAGAAGACTGCCGAACGCATGGTGCTCGAACTGCGCGACAAGCTGGAAGGACTCACCGCCGCCCCCACGCCTGCTCCCGCCAGTCGCCTGGAAGAAGACGTGATTTCGGCGCTGGTGAATCTGGGCTATCAGCGCTCATCAGCAGAAGCGGCCGCGAAGAAAGCCATTTCGAAGATTGGCGCCGGAGGGAGTTTCGAAGAAGCGTTTCGCGAAACCATGGGCCTGATGCAAAAGTAAGCTCAGCGTATTGGTTGAACGTTAGACCGCCCAGTCTTCAAGTGCCAAGTCACGCACCCGTGAAAATCCTCGAATATTGTTCGTAATGAGCGTTAGTCCAAGGCTCCTGGCATGTGCAGCAATGAACAGATCGTTTGCTCCTATCATGGCCCCGCGACTCTTTAGATCCGCGCGAATTTTTGCATAGTGATCAGCTGCTTCATCTGGGAAATTCAGCACTTCGACGTAATTGAGAAAAGCTTTGAGCGCCGCGTGGTCTTGCGCTCGTCGTGGAGATACCTCAACGCCATATAAGAGTTCCGATTTCGTGATCACTGAAATGCACACGTCATTTACAGCCACAGTTCGCAGTTTCTTAAGCAGCTGCTCGTTCGCGCGTTTCATAACGTAGGAACTGATATCTGTATCCAGCATGTAGTGGGGCATTACGAATCACGGTCCTGTACCGGCAGGTCTTCGACATTTTCCATAAACGAGTCAGACGCTACTGGCCCCGAAGCAAAGTAGGAGGACCAATCCAACGGGCGAGGCGATAGAACGATATCGCTTCCTTGCTTCCTTATAAATACCTCAGAGACTTTGAATTGGAACTCCTTGGGTAGACGAACAGCCTGACTGCGGTTGTTCATGAAGATTTTGGCTTTTCGTTGGGAAGAGGCGACTTCTGACGGAGGTCGTTTTCTCTTTGGCATATACACAAGTATATGCCTACGCAAAATAAATGCTAGTGACGAGAGGAACAAGCAAACGATGGCGGAGAGGGAGGGATTCGAACCCCCGATACCCTTTCAGGTATGGCCGCTTTCGAGGCGGCTCGTTTCAACCGCTCACGCACCTCTCCGCGACGGATTGCTCGGTTTGAGCGGCCCTTCTTATTCTATCAGCGAGAATACCCCGATTAACCGATAGCGCGTTTAGCGCGAAAGAACTCGCGGAGCATTTGCGAGCATCGGTCGCCCAGCACTCCTCCTGTGATTTCCATCTGATGGTTGAGCCGGGGATGATTCAGAACATTCATCACTGAATGGACAGCACCGGCTTTCGGATCGACTGCCCCATAGACCAGCCGCTTCAGACGCGCGTGTACCATCGCGCCCGCACACATCGCGCAGGGTTCGATGATCACATACATCTCGCATCCCTCAAGACGA
>DATEMI010000593.1:0-30702 GCA_035275665.1 Terriglobales bacterium
ACAACGCCAAGTGTTCGGCTTCCCATCGGCGATTGCATCCTGAAAGTGATTGAAGCGCGAGTAATTCTTCTTCTCGAACGACTTCATCAAGCGATAGACTTCGCGCTCTTCATCCTGCAGCGGCTTCAGTTGTCCGCTGCCGTCGTGAATGATGCCAATCGTCGAAGTGAAGCCAAGCTCGAGAGCACGCGTTCCGACTTTCACTGCATCATGCGGATTGTGGATGCCGCCGCCGACGACTGAGTTGATATTGACGTGAAAGAGCGCGTGCACGGACAGCAGTTGGAGTTTCTTATCGAGAACCTTAAGGCTCTTCTTCGAGATGTCGTCGGGCATCACGTTGTCGATCGAGATCTGCAGGTGATCGAGTCCGGCTTTGTTCAACCGGTGGATGCGCTCTGCCGTGAGCAGATATCCATTCGTAATCATGCCGGCGATGATGCCGTGCTTGCGAATGCGCGCGATGATCAGGTCCAAATCGGGATGAAGCAGCGGTTCACCGCCGCTGATGGTGACGATCATCGTCCCAAGTTGGGCCAGGCGGTCGATGCGCTCGTACATGGTTTCGACCGGCACCGGTTTGGAGAAGTCGTCGTACTCGTTGCAGTACGCGCAGGAGAGATTGCATCGCCGCATGGGGACGATATGCGCCATCACCGGATGATCGGTCGAGGCGAGCGCTTTGCCGATCATCCAAAGCTCGCGCACGCGCCGCTTGGCAGCCGCAGCATCGCGCTGAAGTCCGGACACCGGCTTGGGGGGAGTGGGTCTCTCTTGCATCTTATTGTTTCAAGTTCTATTTAAACATAGAGTTACAGAGAGTCCCGTCGAGCGGTAATTTTTTAGAGGTGAACGGTAAGGAACCTGCAGCGATTTGAGGTGGACGCCTTAGCTCGCACGTCGTTCACCAGTCAACAACTCACGCGCGAGCTGACGCTAACTGCTTGCGCGCACGAACCCACAACCAATAAACGGGAACTCCGCTCGCGGTCAGGAGCAATCCAGCAAGCGACGGTATGGGTCTGGTCACAAGCATATTGACCAGAAACCAAACAGTGATCACGATGAAAAGTGCCGGCGTCAGCGGATATCCCCACATGCGGTATGGACGCTCGAGTTCACGTTGAGTGCGGCGCAGAATGATCACGCCTGCGACCATTAATCCGTAGAACAGCCACATGGCGATCATCGCGTAATCCAGAAGACTCTCGTACGATCCGGTCAGCAGAAGCACGAGCGCCCAGACTGCTTGAGCGACGATGGCGAACGCCGGTGTCTGATACCGGGGATGGACATCAGCAAACTTGCGAAAGAACAGGCCATCGCGGGCCTGGGCGAAATACATTCGCGGGCTGGTCATGAAACATCCGTTTAAAGCGGCAATAATCGATAACAAAACGATGACTGAAACAAAACGCCCGCCCATCGAGCCAAGCACGCGCTCCGCGACTGACGCTCCGACATAGTCGCTGCTTGCAATTTCTGCTACCGGCAGCACTCGCAAATACGCCACGTTCGCGAGAAGGTAAAGCGCAATACACGCGAGCGTACCCAGACTGAGGGCCAGGAGAATGTTCCGTCGTGGATTGCGAATTTCTCCGGCAACGAAACTCACCTGCACCCATCCGTCAAAAGCAAGCAGACACGCGATCAGCGCAGTGCCAAAGCCGCCGATCGACAACCCGGAAGCAATCGGAGCAGAAGGAGCTTTCGTTCCGTGCCACAGGAAAGCGGCGCCAATGATGATCGCCAGGCCTGCAACCTTCGCGAATGTAAACACATTCTGGACGGCAGCGCCGATAGTTACGCCTCGATAATTGATCGCCGTGAAGATCGCAATCACCAGGATTCCGAGCAGCTTCGCAGCGAGCGGTGAGAGTGGATGGAAGTATGAGACGTAGAGCATCATCGTGACCGCGAGCCAAGCCACCTGTGCACTGCGAGCGACCACGAACATCGACCAGCCGCAGAGAAATCCGATCATGGGACCGTACGCTTCTCGCAGAAAGACATATTGTCCGCCGGTAGAAGGCAGAGCAGTTCCCAATTCGGCACAGGCCAGCACTCCGAAAAACGAGATGATTCCACCAAAGACCCATACGGAGAGAATCGCTGGAACCGACTTCAACTCGCGGGCAACTAGGTTAGGAACCAGGAAGATGCCTGCCCCGATCACCACTCCGACGACGATCGAAAGCGAATCAATCAATCCCAGTCTGCGAGGGAGGTCGGCTGGCGAGGAGGCGGACGCAGTCATTATGAGTGCTGGCACTATACACCGGCTGAACTTGAATGCATCCAAATCAACGTGCTAAGCCCGGGGCGCAAATTTTCGAGCAGAGATAGATAAGCTTCAGTTAGAGTGTTTCTCACCAAAATGAAGAAATCCGCCATGGTCGATGTCGTAGGTGTGGGACTCAACGCTACCGACATGTTGATTCCCCTGCCGGAATATCCTTCGGCAGGTTCGAAAATCGAGTTTCGAAAGGCGAGCTTCCTACCCGGAGGACAAGTCGCAAGCGCGATGATGGCCTGCCAGACTTGGGGCCTGCGCACGCGATACGTGGGGAAGTTGGGCGAGGACGATGCTGCCCGGCTGCATCGCTCCGAGTTCGCACGCGCCGGAGTTGACGCGCAGGTCATCGCTGTTCCTGGATGTCCGAGTCAACAGGCAGTCATTCTGGTAGATCGCCACGGTGAGCGCACGGTACTCTGGCGACGCGATCCGCAACTTAGTCTTGGTCCTGACGAGCTCGATCGCGAATGGATCGTGAATGCTCGCGCACTTCATGTAGATGGTTACGACACAGAAGCAGCCGCGCTCGCAGCAACGTGGGCACGCGCTGCAGGTATTCCGGTCATCGCTGATCTTGATGACGTGTATGCCGGGGTCGAGGGCCTGCTGGAGAATATCGATTACGCCATCGTCAGCAGAAATGTGCCAGCGCGTTTGGTCGAGGAAGATGATCTCGAAAAAGCACTGCCTCTCATGCAGCGTCAGTTCGATTGCGTCCTCACCGCCGCGACTCTCGGCGAAGATGGCGTACTCGCCTGGGACGGTAAGCAGTTTCACTACGCCTCGGCATTTCAGGTCGATGCAGTGGATACAACCGGCGCCGGCGATACATTTCACGCCGGCTTCATCTACGGTCTGCTGCAGGGCTGGAAGCTCCCGCGCATTCTCGATTTTGCCTGCGCCGCCGCAGCGCTGAATTGCATGGGCGTCGGCGCGCGAGGCGGAATCAAGCCGGTGAAGGAAATCGAGAAATTGATGGCCACGGGGCTTCGCTACTCGCCACTTCTCAACGTAGCAAATCTGGGATAAACGACCGTCTGAAACGAGCTTCCGCGAGCCCTGTGCCTGAAGCAGATGACGATTAGTCCTGCCGTTCGTCTAATCAGTATCCGAAGGGAACCCTAGGGTGCGGCCGGTCATGCGCGAAGGCGTTGACGATGCGCGACAACGTCTGCAGCGTGATCCGGCCGCTTCTGCTTTAATCAGCCAACCTGCCTCTCTCGCGGCTCTCTACCTCGGAATATTGCGCCCATCTTCCGCGTCTATAATTTGTGCCCACCCCCCAGCAGTACATTGAGGAAGTCCCGCATGATCGTGCGTGAAGTGCGTGAGAGGCCACCTGCATGGCGAGAGCGCCGCATTCAGACTCCGCGCTGGGCTTTTCCCTTCTCTGCTCTGGAATGGATCTGGGACTGGCTGGCATTCCTACTCAGCCGCTGGACCTTCGTTGTGGTTCTCGAGTATCTGGGGAGTCTTTCGATTCTCGTCGCCGTCTTCTTCTACTTTCACGACGCCGGAAATCGCGAGAAGCAACGACACTATCAAGCATGGCAGGTAATCAACACTGCACAAGGCAAAGGAGGCAGCGGAGGCCGCATCGACGCATTGCAGGAACTCAACGAAGATGGGATTGCTCTCGTAGGAGTGGATGTTTCAGGAGCATTCCTCCAGGGCATGCACCTGCACAAAGCGCATCTGGTGCGCGCAAATTTCAGTGGCGCCGATGTCCGCAACAGCGACTTCTCCGATGCCGACCTTGAGGACTCTGAACTGCGTTCAGCCAACTTCCGGCAAAGCAATTTCGCGAATGCCTCCCTCGCTGGAACGCACCTCGATGATGCCGATTTTCAAGGCGCTAACCTAAGCGATTGCGACTTGAGTGAGACAACGCTCGACGGCACTGATCTTCGTTTCGTAACGATTACCAATTTGGGATGGAAACACATCCTCAGCATCAAGCGTGCGAATCTCTTCGGTGTTCGCAATGCCCCAGCTGGATTCCTCGAATGGGCAATTCAGCACGGAGCCGTTCAGATCGAGAAAGATGAGGATTGGGAGAACGCACGTTCTTCGAAATAAGATGGCAAGTTAAAGCCAGGCCTCACTTAGCGGACGGTATCGCTTCCAATGTGAGAACCTCGAATGGCTTGAGCTCAATTTTTTCTTTGCCGCCTGTCACAAGCTGCTTAGGCGCACTTCGCGAAGCCCAAACGTTGCTGACGCGATAGGAACGACCTGCTCCGGAGGGCAGCTCGAACGCCTGACTTACATCCAGCAGAAACTCCTGCGCGTGATCACTGGGATTTCGAAGCGTCACAATTCCCTTCTTCGGCGACCAGGCTGCCCATCCATACACTTCAAGTTTGCGCGGATCGGCGCCAATCCAATGCGTATCGCGAAGAATGTCCGCATTGTTTCGCGACCACTTCGCGGCAGCCGCAAGCACATCCCAGTTCTGTGAACTTAGGAGCGATGGCGTGATGTACATCTCCTGAAGCTGAGTTCCAGTGCCGAAATAGGAATGCACCTCATCTGCAAAGTCATCGCCCGGATCGGAACTGAGGTCTTTTGCATGCTGCGCAAAGATCAGCCCGTGCAGCATGAGCGAGCTGAGCGGAAACAGTGGTCCAGCCTGGACGACGTGCTCGTAGGTAGCGCTATCGCGATATGTAATCCAGCGCTGCCGCGCAGTGCCGACTCCGGCAAAGTCGTGGTCTTCTCCACCGCGCCAGATGGAATCGGCATAGCGCAACCAGAACGGCGATGGATACGTCCCCGTAGTCAGATTCACGTACAGATCAGGCTTGTGCGACCGCAGCTCGGAGATTAAGGAGATCGCTGCATCAAAATCGCTGTCGAAGCTGCTGCCCGGGATCACGCGGTTCGCGTTTCCAGTCCCATCGAACTTGAACTGGTTCACGCCGAAGTGATCGATCAGATCGAGGCAGACTTTGCGAAAGTACTCGAAATAGTTCGGCCCAGAGAGCGCGAGTCCACCTTGATAGGTTTCATATCCGGAATCGTGCGCCGACTCGAGGCGCTGCTGTTTTGGTTGTCCATAGCCGCCCCACGGGGAAAGCCACATTCCCGGGGCGGCGCCGTATTCGGCCGCAGTTGCCGTTATGCGCTGCAGCGCCTCGGGGAAGCCTGGATTGAAATGCCATAAGTGCGTGGGATCTTCCCAACCGTCATCGAGAAGAAAAGAATCGAGCTTCACGCCACGCTTCTTCGTCAACTCGCTGCCGAACGTGTTGATTCGATCCAGAACGCCGGCTTCATCGTATCGCCCGAAATATCCGAGATCGTACCAGGTGTTGTAGTGCAGAAACGTGCGGTAGGGATGCGCCCGCTCGCGTTCAACATAGTTCAGAAAGTCACGGCGAAGCTGTCCTAGACGAGTAACGCCGATGACAGCAGAGTACGTTGCAGACTGCCCCGCTCGAATTGGCAGCTCGCGTTTCAAGCTGCACTCCAGAGCACCTTGATCGACGGCACACGTCGAAAGTGGATGTTCGAAAGCAAGAAAGTCGTTCGCCTCGACAGCGGGAGAGCCTTTCACGGTGCCGACAACATGCGCTTCACTGGAATGCGAGCCTACCAGGCGAATCTCGGTAATGGCTGCATCGACATCTTTGGCACGAACCGTGACTTGCGATCGCAGATAGTTTGATCCATCGCGTAAGATCGCATGCCAGGTAACGGAGACGTGTGCTGCCTCGTCCTCCAATTCGATCGCTATTTCGGATCCCGCATCTCTCTCCGCGATGTTTGAAGATGCAGCATTCACAGAAAGCGCACGAATCTGCGGAGGATTAGGGATTTTCATTTGCGATGAACGAATCGTGCTGCCGTCACGCATGGTCAGCACGAAAACATCAGGATCGATCGAAATTGCCTGGCGCGAGATGCGATCTTCCATGCTGGCGATTCGCAAGCTGCTTTTGCTAACCGTCCATTTCGCTGCGATCACATTGTTGTGAAGCTCGAAGGAAGCGGAGCTATGTGCTTCCATCCAAGGTGGTGAAGTTGAGCTTGCCGTTCCCAACATCGAGCCTCTCGCAGGCCCTGGATTGATCAAAACACTGGTAGCGGACTGGCCAAAGCAAGCGCAAGCAGCAATTGCAAGCGTGGAACAAAGGCAAAAGAGTTTTAGCAATGTGGCTCCCGGTTGTTCAGTTCACCGGATTGTATTACGCTCGGGCGGCAGCTCTTAGCATCGCACCTTCTCATGGCCTTTACCCCGCTCGATTGGACGATCGTCGCAATCTATCTCCTGCTCTCGGTTGCCATCGGACTTGTAGGCAAACGTCTTATCGGCAGCAGCGTTTCTCATTACCTGGTCGCAGGACGTGAGCTCGGGGTCTTTGTCGGCATCGCGACTTTAGCCGCAACTGAGATCGGCACGATCACTTACATGTACAACGCCGAACTCGGCTACCGATACGGTTTCGCCGCGTTCGCAGCCGCACTCATCTCCGGCGTGGTGATGATCATCGTCGGCCGAACCGGCTTCGTGATCAGCCGCTTTCGCGAGATGCGTCTGATGACGGTTCCGGAGTTCTTCGAGCGCAAGTACAGTCCGGGACTGCGTGTCTTGACCGGCGTACTGGTTGCGCTCGGCGGAATTCTCAATATGGGAGTCTTCCTCAAAATCGAAGGAGAGTTTCTCACGATAGTGAGCGGCATCGGCGCGCAGTATCTCGTGGGAGCGATGACGATCATTCTCCTTCTCGAGCTGCTCTACACGGTTGTCGGTGGAATGGTCGCCATCGTGATCACCGATTTCCTGCAGTACGTTCTGCTCTCAGTCGCGACGATCCTGATCACTGCGTATTCGATTCACCACGCCGGATGGACTCACATCGTCGATAAAGTTACACGCACCATGGGTGCCGCCGGATTCAACCCGCTGCTAGCGCCAAAGTTCGGCCTGACGTTCCTGATTTGGCAAATGCTGCTCTGGTTCTCCATTCACACCTGCTGGCAGACAACGGCCATGCGCATGTTCTCGACCCGCAGCCCTGAAATATCGAAACGGGTGATGACCTGCACAGGTTTCATCTTTCTCGGACGTGGAATGCTGCCCATGCTTTGGGGAATCGCTGCTCTCACTCTGTTCGGAACCGGAGCATTGAGCGCAGGAGTGCCGGCTCCGGTGATCGGCAACCACACACTCGCGCCGATCGATGCGATGCCGGCAATGCTGGCGCAAATTCTCAAACCGGGAATCAAGGGCATTGTCGTCGCGGGAATGCTAGCGGCAACCATGTCGGTCAACAGCTCGTACCTGCTCGGCTGGAGCGCGGTCATCTCGCAAGACGTGATTCTGCCGATGCGGCAAATTCTCCGATGCGCACCGCTCAGTTCGCGATCACAGATTCTGGTAAATCGAATCGCCAACCTGTTTGTCAGCCTGTTTCTGATGTTCTGGGGACTCTACTACACCCCTCCCGGCGCGGTCTATTTATACCTGAATATCACTGGAACCATTTTTCTCGCCGGCGCCTTCGTTTGCGTCATCGGCGGACTCTACTGGAAATGCGCCAGCATCACGGGCGGATACCTGGCAATGCTGATGGGAGCCCTGGGCGCAATCGTTCCCTTCTTCTTCCTGCATTGGAACGAAAATATCACCGGCTTCATGGCTTTTGGACTGGCCGCTGCCGGATTATTCATTGGATCCATAGTGAAAGCCGGGCCCAGCGCGAACCTGCGTTTTGCTAACGCGGCAACGGAGGAGCAATGAGAGCGTGGGAAATCTTCTGGATCGTCTGGCTCGCACTCTCTGGCGCTTCGTTCGCGCTGATAACAGTGATCGTCACTGTGCTCGGATTGCGCGATCTGAAAGCAATGTTCCGCTCGCTTGAGCATCAATCGAAGGACCATTAAATTGCCGGTTCCGGATCGGGAAACCTCGAAAGCAGTGATCCTGGCGCGGGGAGTGGGCAAACGAATGCGGGCTGCTCTTGCACATACGTCGCTTACTCCAGAGCAGGAGCAAATTGCTGATCGAGGCATTAAGGCGATGATCCCCATCGGCCGGCCATTTCTCGATTACTCCATCAGCGCTTTGGCTGATGCAGGATTGCGCGAAATATGTCTCGTGATCGGCCCTGAGCACGATGTAATTCGGAGTTACTACGAATCGCTGAAAACCACACGCGTTCGAATCTCATTCTCCATACAGCAACAACCGCTCGGCACTGCAGATGCGCTGCGAGCGGCGAAGGAGTTCACTGCATCAGACTGCTTTCTGGTCATCAATTCTGACAATTATTATCCCGTTGAAGCTCTGCGCAAACTGCGCGAGCTCCGCGGTTCGGGCACGATCGGCTTCGATCGCGCCGGGCTCCTCCGCAGCGGACTCATTGCCGAAGCTCGACTGAACGCCTACGCGAGTCTTGAACTCCATCCTGCAGGCTACCTGCGGCGCATCAACGAAAAGCCTGTCGCGATCCAAGCCGTCGCAATCATGAGCATGAACTGCTGGTCGTTCACACCAACTATTTACCGCGCCTGCGAAGCCATCGGTCCATCTCAACGCGGCGAGTACGAGATACCGTCTGCCGTCCAATACGCGATCGAGAACTTAGGCGAACGATTTCGCGTGATCCCGTTTTCTGGCGAAGTCCTCGACCTCTCCACAAGAGCCGATATAGCAAGCGTAGTCGGCGCTCTCGAAGGGCGCTCGGTAGAGCTATGAATCGATACGCGGATGCGCTGCAGCAATCCGGAATGAGCGCAGCCGAAGCGGACGCCAAATGCCGGCTCTTCGATCAGCTTCAGCGCCTCGCACATGAACTGGGCATCGGCACATTCCAGCATGCCTTTTTTGTTCCGGGACGGATCGAAGTCCTCGGCAAGCATACTGATTACGCGGGTGGACGCAGCCTGCTTTGCTGCGTTGAACGCGGCTTCTGCGTCATTGCATCTCCTCGTCGTGACCGCACAGTGCGCTTCGTGGATGCGATATCGGGTGAGCGCAGCGAATTTCCTTTCGAAACGAGCTTCGAGTTGTCTCAACGCGGATGGGCAGCATATCCAGCGACAGTAGCAAAACGGATTGCCGCAAACTTTTCCCATTCGAAAATTGGAGCCGATGCGCTCTTTGCCAGCGACTTGCCTCGCGCCTCGGGAATGAGCAGTTCGAGTGCGCTGGTGGTTGCGTCATTTCTGGCATTGGCTGCAGCGAATGATCTCGCGAAAACCGAGCCGTACCACCGCAACATTCAATCCAACGAAGACCTCGCAACATATCTCGGATGCGTCGAGAACGGATCGACTTTTCGTGAGCTCATCGGAAATCGCGGCGTCGGTACGTTCGGCGGCAGCGAAGATCACACTGCAATTCTGTGTTGCGAAGCAAACAGGATTTCTCAATTTTCGTTCTGTCCAACGCGGTTCGAGCGGTCTTTGGAGCTGCCTAAAGAACTCACGCTTGCGATAGCGGTAAGCGGAGTGGCTGCCGATAAGACCGGCTCTGCCATGACAAAATACAACCGCCTCTCCCTCGCAGTTCGGTCCATCTTGGAGATATGGAATCGTGAGACAGCTCGCGATGATTCCTCTCTAGCTGCAGCGCTCTCCAGTTCGAAAACGGCGGAGAACGACTTACGAAAGAATCTTAGCTCAGCTCCGACAAATCTCGATATCCCGCTCCTCGACCGTTTCCAGCAGTTCGTCTCTGAATCCTGCTCGATCATTCCTGAAGCAGCAGATGCGCTCGCCGCTCGCGACTGGCATCGCTTCGGCGATCTGGTCGATCAATCGGAACAAAATGCCGAGCAACTGTTAAAAAACCAAACCGCAGAAACTGTCTTTCTCGCACGCACCGCGCGAGAGCGCGGAGCGTTGGCTGCCTCAGCTTTTGGCGCAGGCTTCGGTGGGAGTGTGTGGGCTCTAATCAATGAAGAGCATGCTGAGGAATTTCTGACCGAATGGTCTGGTGCTTACCGCGATCACTTTCCGCAACAAACAAAGTCTGCATTCTTTTTGAGCCGACCTGGTCCACCTGCGACACGCATTCCTCTTGGAAATGCTGACTCTTTTACGTCCACCGCCGTGTAAATGGCCAAACACCGGAAAACACACCATGGGTGCTCATCGCTTTGGAAATATGGCCAGATTGTCTCATGTCCATCGGCAGTTCGATTCGGTTCCGGAACTTCAACAGTCAGTGTTGCTTAAACAGCTCCAATTGTCCGCTCCTTCTTGTAGCTGCCACTT
This sequence comes from Terriglobales bacterium, assembly GCA_035275665.1. Taxonomy (GTDB): domain Bacteria; phylum Acidobacteriota; class Terriglobia; order Terriglobales; family Acidobacteriaceae; genus Gp1-AA112. The sequence continues at coordinate 10,523 of DATEMI010000593.1, forward strand.
CATCAAATACCGTCCGCCCTCGCAATTCGGGAGAAATTTTCTTCTCATAAGCAATTGCCGCATTCAGCTCCGCTCGCGGCGAAGCGGTGTGTTCGATGTTGCGGACGAAGCGATCCAGCCTCTTGAAGCCGTCCAGCTTCTCAGGATGTCCGAGCTTGGCCGCGTCGAGTGCGCGCCGGAGTACTGAGATCGAGTGATCGTACGTCTTAAGCGGCACTGGGAATGGATGCCCATCCTTGCCCCCGTGAGCGAAGGAGAAGCGTGCCGGGTCGGCGAAGCGGGTAGGCGTGCCGTGAATTGCCTCGGCTACCAGCGCCAGTGACTGCAGCGTTCGTGGTCCTAGTTTTTCGAGCAGGAGGAGTTCGCCGAAATCGTGGAATTCGCGCTCGTGGGCGAGGACGAGTACTGCGCCGAGGCGCTTGAGATCGACATCGGACGTGCACACGTCGTGGTCTTGTGGCATGGTGAGCTTGCGAGTTTCCGTCAGCGTTTTCTCCGGATTCTCGCCAACGATTTCGAGCAGAGCGTGCTGTGCTGGTGCCGCCTGCGCGTCCACCAGATTCATGATCGTGCCCTGCGATTCCCCGACGATTGCGGTGTGCGGCTCACTGACAGAGTCGCGCACTGAAGCAGAATGCCAGTGATAGCGCCGAGCCATGCCGGTGGCATTGTTCATGCCTTGCTGAACTACCGCCCACTCGCCCTTGCTGCTCAAGATGAACGAGTGCAGATAGAGCTGGAATCCGTCGGCGATGGCGTTGTTGTCGACGCGTGCCGTAAGGCGGCTGGCCCGGACCAGCTTGTCGCCATCGAGGCCGGAGCGGCCGGCGATTGCGAGCAGTTCAGCGGGAGTTTTGCGCGAGTGCTTGCCCCGTCCGCCGCAGACGTAAATGCCGAGCTCATTCGCGCGGGGATTGAGGCCGCGCTTGAGCGCTCCGAGAACCGATGTCGTGATGCCGGAAGAGTGCCAGTCCATGCCCATCACGCAGCCGAGGGCCTGGAACCAGAACGGGTCGCTGAGACGGCTGAGCAGCTCGGAAGTCCCATAATGGTACAGCACGCTCTCGGAGATTGCGGTGCCCAGTGTGGTCATGCGCTCAGCCAGCCAGGACGGGACACGTCCACCATGGAGTGGGAGGTCGGCTGTGCCGGAGCGCTTCATACTCCTATTTTACGAACCCGGAGGAAGAGCGAACACGAGGCGACGGAGTTGGCGAGGGAGGTCGCTGCTCTTCAAAGGTAAGGACTTCGGCTACACTGATATTCAATCGGCTCTCCCGTGAATCCTTTGATTCACGCTTGGCGGTGACGGCAGCAGTCCGTGACTTTGCCTGTGTATGGAGTGGCCGTACTGCAGGGTCAAGATGAACGAAAGTGTCGGATTTCGCCGATTAGCCCCGCCAATTCAGCAACTGCTTCAAGTTCATCTCTGAAGCAGATTCGGTGCCCCGAGGCACCGAAGGCCCGATCATCACGGCCTGATTGTGTCCATCGAACCATACGACGAAGGATGACTGCTCGGCTCCCGGCAGGCGCTGCTGGTTCAGCCAGTTGTAGTACGCGCCCATGTCACCGTCGACCAGAGAACCGATGGGATCGGGCTCTGCTGGTGCAGCATTTGCTGACAGAAGTTCATTCATAGGCTTCTGCCGCTGACGCGGCGCGAAACGCACGAGCAACGTGAGTGGCTGCGCTCGCCGCAGAGCTTCACGGGCAGCCCACTGGACGAAGCTCGTGCTAAAGATCTGCGTTCCCGATCCTTCAGTCAGGATTTTCATCTGGAAGCGATCGAGCACTGCGTCTTTGCCGGCGAATCCGAGATCATGGGGCTGCATTTGCGCGAGCGTGGTCCTCAGCGCTTCAGGTCCCATTCCGGGACGCTTTGTCTGCGCGTCGATTTTTTTCAAGAGTTCTCTGCGGACAGGCTCAAGAGAAGCGTAGGAAACCACGGTCACCGCCGGATCGTGCGCCACAGGTTCGCCGCCATCGATGTACCAATGTCCATACTTCAGTGAATCAGCTCGAGCCCGCTCCCCGATTGCATCCATCAGCCTCGCGAGCCCATTCTCTGGATCGATTTTGCTGAAGTAGGCGCCATGCGGCCTGAGCTTTTTAAACAGCGCTTGGTCGTATGATGCAACGCCTTCTCCAATAACCGTGATTCCCAATCTGGGCATCGCGGGCGGTTCGGCAGGAACGGCTTGCTGCAGCAGGCTGGCATAATGTAGGGCAGCCGCGCGAAAGGCGTCGAGTTGATGCGTTCTCCAGAGATATTCCGATAGCTGTTCTACAAATTGGGCCGGCGATGCCGCCCAGTCGAAGTCTTCCAGCTTGTGAGAGATCTGGATTGCAGCGAATCCACCGAACCACTGGGTGCGCTGCTCGGGCGAAAGAGAAGCCAGGTTTTCAAGCTCCTTCTCGACTGCTCGACGCTCAATCGGGAACTTGTAATCGTATTCGGCGACCTCACGCAGGAGATTCGGGAGAAAACTTAAGGGGAGACTTTGAAAGGCTGCAATGTGGTTCGTAGCCAGGCGCTTCGCTTCCGGAAGATACGAACTGAAGTGCTCCGGTTTGAGATCGCGAGGCAGCACGTTACACTAGCTCCGAAATGGGTTTGCCCTTGGAGAGTGCAGCAGAGAATCCTAAAATGGATCCTAAAGTGGGAACCAGGTCTGTCGGTTCGATCGCGCGATCGTAGATCACCCCTTCGCGAACTCCGTGACCGAGCGCGATCATCCACGTCGTGCGCGAGAGTGAATCGCCGGTGCGGTGATGCTGGAAGCCGTTGCCACCTGCGTCTTCGTCCGAATCTCGTCCAAAATCGGGAAGGATGAAGAGAGTGGTCTTGCCGGCGTACTCAGGCTCGCTCTGAATCGTCTTCCAAAGCTCGGCACAGAGACGATCCGTGCGCCGAATTCCTTCGATGTATAGGGAGTATGCACCGGCATGCGCGATGTCGATGTCGTGCATGGTGATCCAGAGCAGAGTCGGCGCGACTTCTCGCATCAGCCGCTTGGCAATGTAGACAGAAAGTTCGTCAGGGCTGGAGAGCGCACGAGCGTGTGCGCGGAAATCGTCAACCGAAAGTTTCAGGATCGATTCCAACTGCTGAAGCTCAAACTCACTCCCGCCGAGTTGCGGAGCATAGAACGGTGTTTCGTAGTTGTCGCGCAGCAGGTGTTCGTAGTCAGGGCCGCCGGAGGTTGCCGCAGTCAGCAAGTGCTTCGGAAGAATTACGCGTGCGCCTAGTCCCAAGCCGTAAGATCGGTTGCTGCTCTCGCCTATTCGATTGAAACCGTTGCTAGGTGCTACTACCCAGGCGTCTGAGGAAGGACGCTTCAAGTGTTTGCGGAAATACTCGAATACTGTGGGATTCTCCGGCGGCAGCGAGGCAAAGTTGTTGATCGTTTCGTAGGCGCCAGTCGCCAGACTCGCGGTCGCGACATAGTGGCCGAGAATGCCACGATTGACTACCTGGCCGAAGAAAGTTGATTGCGGGATCAGCTCCCGCATCAAATTGGGAATATTTTCCTGACCTTCAGGCGCGAAGGTTTCCTGATCGCGTGCGCCGCCTCCAAAGGTAACGACCACCACCTTTCGCTTCGCAGTAGGAGCAGCCCAGGAGAACGCACGTGAGCCGAGGAGAGTACTTCCGAGCGCGAGCCGAGCTGAGGTTCGCAGAAAATCCCGACGGCTGCGGACAAGAGAACGCGCAAGCTCCTGCGCAGATTCTCGAGATGCGCGCTGCGCCAATTTGGGCAAAGAAGTAGACATTCTCCTGCTAGTGTGTGGCTAAGCCTATGACGAGTGTCACAGGCAAATCAAGAAATCTTCTCTTCCTTGCTCACTCCGACTTCGCCGGAGAGGCATTCTTGGCCGAGTACACAAACTGCCGGATCTCAGCTTTCTGCTGGTCGAGCCCCGCCAGGTGCTGCGTTCGCAATTTTTGATAAACATCGAACTGCTGCTGTGCGGCCTGCCTGTCACCAGTCCGCACGTATGCTTGGCCAAGCCGGTAATGCGCGTCAGCTAGATCGGGGTTCTGAGTCAACGCTTCCATATACTCCGGAATCGCCGCGGCGTACTGCTTCTGGTCGGAATAGAGATTGCCCAGCTGCAGATGAGCTTCGGCAAATTTGTTGTCCAGCGCAATCGACGATTTCAGAAGCTTCGCGATTTCACTGAGATCCTGATCGGTTTGCTGCGCTCGCTTCCCCTTCCACAAGCTCATCGCATAGTAGTAGAGCGCGCGAGGGTTGCGCGGGTAAAGCTGGGCGTAGCGGCGGAAGCGCTCCATCACCTCGTCGGCCTGATTGGGAGAGCTGTCGTAGGCACGGGACAGAAATAAGTAGCAGCCTGGATCGGACGGATTCAGGTCAGCCGCTCGCAGCAAAGATTTCACCGCATCCTCATAGTTCCCGCGCGCGTACAGAGCCATGCCTAGTCCGACAGCCAAGCGAGCCGATTTCGGATAAAGCTCAGTGGCTTTTTGGAAGACTTCGACCGAGGGATCGAGCGTGCGGTGCACGAGCAGCTCGCTGCCCCAATCAAAAAGGTTGCTCTCGCTGGGCTCCATGTGCGCAGCGGTTTCGTATTCGTTGGCCGCGGCAACAAACTTGCCTTCCTTCTCTTCAACTTCTGCAAGCAGGTTGTGCAGCTCGGCCGTGTTCTTCTTGGCGATGAGCGAACCGATTGTCTCGCGTGCTTCGTTCGTCTGCCTCGTCAGCAAATATGCACGCGCGAGATCGTATCCGTTGTCATAGGAGCCGGGCTTGATCTTCTGCGCCGTCGCCAGAGATTCCGCAGCTTGCTGAAGTTTGCCTCGCTGAATATACAGTTCGCCGAGGTCGTGATTGGCATCGAAATTGTTCGGCTCCAATTCAACGGCTTTGGCGAACTGGAACTCAGCCAAATCGAGTTTCTTCCGTCGAACGAGGTTGGCAGCCAAGTTCGTTCTCGCCGCAGCCGAAGCCGGATTCAGGCTCACGGCCTTCAGCAGATGTTCCGTTGCTTTCGCATCCTGAGATTCAGCGGAATATACGAGACCGAGCAGTTCATGAACATCGAAACTGTTTGGTGCCCGTGGGAGCAAGGTTTCGAGCTTTGAAGCAGCCTGAGCGAAATGGCCGGCGTTGTAGTCGGCTACCGCAGTTTGGAAGGATTGCTCAAGATCGCGAGATTGCCCATTCGGCTGTGCAGCAAGTATTCCGCAGGCAAGGACTGCCCACGTAGTGAAGAGGCCCAAGCAGAATCGGAGACTCACAGCCATCGCATGCTATCACCGTATTGTGGAGCACGCGACCACATGATCGAAAAGAAAATCATTGTATAGCCGGCGGAGAGGCTCCCCCTGAAGCCTCTCCGCCTTTACTGCTAGTAATACAACTTCAAAGCAAACTGAATCTGTCGCGGATCGTATGGAGCGTCGCGAGTCGATCCAATGGCGCCGAAGTTCGAATTTGTGAAGTTAGTTGATCCTGGAATTGAAACTACACCGTTTCCACCGAATCCAGGAGCGTTGAAGTTCGGATGGTTGAGGATGTTGAACATCTCCGCTCTGAACTGCATGTGGAAACGTTCCTTAATCGGGAAGTCTTTGAACATCGAGAAGTCCAGGCGATGGAAGCCGGGCCCCTCGAGTTCGTTGATCCCGCCCAATGCAGCATTCCCGGTCAGAGGCACACATCCAGCAGGCTGATTGGGAATTGGCGCACCTCCAGCTCCGAGGACACAAGGCTGCGTAAATGCCTTGGGATTGAAGAACTGAGTTACGTTGTGCGGCCCTGCATATGGATCCTGCCCAGGAATCTTCAAAGATTGGCAGCCAACACCCGCAGCCACTCCTGTCGGACAGCCAATCGTGACCGGCTGACCACCCTGTAGTGTGGCAGCCCAGACTACGCTCCAACCTCCAAGTAACGCATTCGTCGGGCCCGTGGACGAGTTCATGTAACGCTTGCCATTACCGAACGGCAATTGGTACGTACCGCTGAAGTGAACGACGTTACGAACATCAAATGGAGCCAGAGCGTAGTCCGCCTTGATTCCCATTCCGGGAACTCCAGGAGCACGATATCCAGAGACGCTGCCGCCATTAAGCAAGTCACGGGCATCGCTGCGCACCTGCGACCATGTGTAGGTTGCGAGGAAGTTCAGGCCTCCCGCAAATCGCTTTTCAGCCTTCGTTTGCAAGCCGTGATATGCGCTTGCGCCCTCGGTGATCGCATAGCTCGATCCGCGAGCGAAATCGGGGAACGGAATGAACTGGTTCGCGTTCGCCGAAGCAGGCAAGATTTGCGTGACGATGTTCGACCCAGGGAATACCTCCAAGTGGCGTGCCAGGGACGTAACATAGCCAGCCTGGACAGCGAAGGTCGGCGTAACTTCATACTCCACCGTTAAGTTGCCACCCATCGAATACGGAGTCGCGTAATTGAATTGAATACCGCGCAGGTTCAATCCATTCGCCTTCACCAGCAATGGATTAAGCGGCGTGCAGGAGAATCCCGTTTCGAACGTTGCGGTGCCCCCCGGGCCTGCGGTACTGCAGCCCTGGAAGACTGGCGCATTGCCGGCACTATTAAGGATGGGGTTGGCGTCATTCGGACTGTTGAAAGTGAAGTTGAATTGGAACGGATAGTTCTCACCGAGGTTTGGCGAAAATCCGCGATTCTCGAAGCCGTTATAGAAGATGCCAAATCCTGCTCTTGTCACCAGTTTCGGGGTGACTTGATATGCCAAGCCGAAACGGGGAGCGAAATTGTTCTTCTGCGAGTTCCCGAGACCTTGTCCATAGGCATTTGTGACTGCGAGCTTGATACCGTCTTTGGCTAACAGATCCGTAAAGCAAGTGGCGCACCCTGAGGATAGATTGTTTGCATTCGGACCCACAGGAATGATGTACATCGACCCGCCACTCGGGGGACCGCCGGGAACGAAGTTAGCTTGGTTTTCGTGATGCTCGCCTACGAGTCCGAAAAAGTCATAGCGTAGACCTAGATTGACGGTCAACTTTGAACTGGCTTTCCAGTCATCCTGGAAGTACCCGCCGTAATACTCCTTACCGTTATCAGTCAGCGAGATATTCGAAATCTGGACAGTGGTGGCGCCGCCAACAAAGTTGATACCTCCCGGTACTGTGGCAGCGGTCGGCGTCAGCAGGAATGCCGCACGTCCCGTGTTTCCACCTCCGACGTTCGGAATGTCAGTGTAGTTTCCGTTGTAGTCGAATTCACCATGCGACCACGGCGGCTGGAGAGTCGAGAACTTGACGTGCTGGAACTCGAATCCCATTTTGAACGTGTGCTTGCCGTAGATCTTCGTGAGATCGTCGGTGGCCTGGAAGGTTGATGTGACCTCGTCTGATGGCAAAAATGCGTTGCTCCCCAAGGTCTGAAGACCGTTAATTCCGAACGCCGGCAAACCACCGTTGTTATTCTGCTGCGGAATGCCCTGAATTCCATATTGTGCGGGGATATTACTCAAATCCGTGGAGACCGGACCCGCGCGAGTGGTGTGCAGATAATTCAGACCTGCACGAGCAACGTTGACCAGAGTTGATGAGAACACGTGCGTGTGCGCGAGAGCTGCCTGCTCAGCGAGCGCCGTCTGGTTACCTTGGAAGAATCCACCGCCATCAGCTATTCCGCCGAAAATGCTTGGAATAAAGATTGGATCATCGACCAAGCTAAATCGGAAGAATGTCTGATCCTTTGCGCTGAAGTTGACGTCCATTCTCGAATCAAATGCATTCCGATGCTCATTTAGCTTGGGCGAATTCACGAAATTCGAAAACAGGCTCGAACTGGTTGGCGTCGGATAAAGATTAAGCAGCTTGATCGCGTTCGGATCGAGTCGACCCGCTGGAAGAACATTTAAGCCACATCCTCCAAGCGTGAACGCTGCTGTGCTCGGACCGCAGGTACCGAAGGGGTCGCGAGCGAACCCAATCTGCGTGCCAGCGGCCTGGGTCCCCGTGCACGGGATTGTTATGCCGCTCGGCGCGTCTGCAACGCCGCAATTTACGGCGCGCGTGGTTGCAGGATCCAAAATGGTTCCCAAAGGAATCGATCGACCTAGAACGTCGTTTCTCGCTGCCCCCGATTGTCCAGTGATCAGATCAGTAAAGTTCGTGAAATTGCTGCTCCGCTCTGCTGCCGTTGGGACTGATCCAGTCAAAACCGTCCCTTGAATTCTCCTCGTGCCTTCATAGTCGGCAAAGAAGAAAACTTTATCGCGCCCGTTGAAGAGTTTCGGAACAACAACCGGTCCGCCCACCGAGAATCCAAACTGGTTCTGCCGCAGTTCGCCTTTGCGGGTCGTGCAGGCACCGCTATTGCAGGTCCGCTCGAAATAGTCGGCCGCGTCGAACTTATCGTTGCGCAGGAATTCCCAAATCGTGCCATGCACGCTGTTCGTGCCCGATTTAATCGTCGCATTAAGGACCGCAGCTCCGGAACGTCCGTACTCGGCGCTGAAATCGGAAGTCTGGACTTTAAATTCCTGAATCGCGTCTGGCGGGGGCAGCACGACATAGTTGGTGCCATTCAGGAAATCGACCGTATCGGAGTTGTTATCGACACCATCGAGCAAATAATTGTTCTGCGCAGGACGAAGACCATTAGCAGAAAAAGCTCCGCTGGCGGCATTACCGCGCGTATCTGCCTGTGGCGTGTTGACGCCCGCCGCAAGCTGAGCGAGGAAGGTAAAGTTGCGCCCGTTTAACGGCAGACTGTCGACATTCTGACGATCGATCACCTGACCGACTGACGCGCTCTGGGTTTCAAGCACTGGCGCGCTGCCGGTGACCTCGACCACTTCGGTAACGTTGCCTGGCTTGAGCGCGAAGTTGACCTGCACATGCGAACTCACGTCGACGGCTACGTTGCGTTGACTCGACGTTTGGAATCCTGGGGCCGATACATCGATCTTGTAACTCCCTACCCTGACCGGAGTGAAGGTATAAGACCCGTCGGATCCGCTGGTGGTGGAGAGCGCAGCGTTCGTACCGAGGTTGGTAAGCGTGACCTTCGCGCCTGAGACCACTGCGCCGGAGGGATCGGTCACCGTTCCCACAATGGTACCGGTGTCAACCTGAGCTTGTACGGAAACGATAGCGATACAAACAAGAGTGAAAAGAACGAACGACCGGACCCAGGAAACGCCTTTAGGCTTCATGACCTTGCCTCCTCGATTTTCCGGGCGTCCTGGCCGGAAATCGCGTCTGCTGTTTTGATCAACGCTTACAAACGAGAGAATCGTTTACTGTCTAACAAACGAAACGTCACACAGCCTCGACGCGGCCCGGGAGTCGACAAGTAACGGCGCTCGGGGACTGCGCGAGAAGTCTGCTTACTTGGGGCCCAACAGCTGAAGAGAACCACCGCTCTTTGCGAACGGCCAAAAACAACTTAAACGCTTAACCTGTGTTGGACTGTTGGGATATCACGTTGATTTGCGCATTGTCAAGATTTTTTTGATCGTCTATACTCCGCCGCATCCACGTTGGGCCGAATTGGTCGAAAGAAAATCGATTGCCGACTCCATCCAACAATCGAGCAAAAAGTCTGACGATCCTTGATGTCGCGAAGGCTGCGGGCGTGTCGACTGCGACGGTCTCCAACGTACTGAATAAAACCGGCAAAGTCGGCGAGAAGACACAGCGACTCGTGCTCTCCACCGTGAAATTATTGGGATATGTTCCCGACGCGCATGCGCGCAGACTCGCATCTGGTGCTGGAAAAACGCTAGGCATCATCGTCTCCGACATCGAGAACCCGTTCTTCCCAGAAGTGATCAAGAGCTTCGAGACACGCGCTCGGCAACTCGGCTACGAAGCGATTCTGAGCGACACTAATTACGATCCGCGACGCACCCGCGAAGCTGCCGAACGCATGATGGAACATAAAGTCCGCGGCGTTGCGGTCATGACTTCGGAAATCAGCCTGAAGTTAATTCACGAACTCGCGCGTCGCCGCATTGCCGTCACGTTTCTCGACCTCGCTCCCGTACGCGAATATGTGAGCAAGCTGAAGATCGACTACGTTGCAGGTATTCAGCAGATAGTGCAATACCTCTATGATCTCGGCCATCGACGCATCGCGTTTATCGCCGGTCGTCCGGGCTTGAAATCGAACATCGTGCGCCTTAAGGCTTATGAAAAATCGATGAGAGCAGTGGGACTCGAGTCAGGACCAATTTTGCGCGGCGATCTTCGTTTTGAAGGCGGACTTGCTGCCGGACACGCAATCGCAAAACTGAATCCCCGACCAACGGCAGTAATGGCCATCAACGATCTCACCGCAGTCGGCGTGATCAAAGGCTTGTTGCAGGGCGGTGTGCGTGTGCCCGATGAGATTTCCATTACCGGTTTCGATAAGACCCGCCTGGCTGAATACAGCAATCCAACTATTACGACTGTCGATATCCATCGTGAGATGCTCGGCAAGATCGCGGCCGACGCGCTGCACGACCTCTCGGTATCCTCAAATCCGCAAGGCAAGGAGTATCTAATTGGGGCGGAGTTGATCGTTGGCGAATCGTCCGGACCTGCTCCCATTGAAGAACGTTCGGAAATGCGTGCGGCGTTTGCTTCGATTCCGCCAATGTAAAGGCTACCGCGTTTGCTTGTCGTTCCGAAACGCCTGTTGTCGGCGTGAGGAATCCCTACAATCTTCGAGAATGCAACGTTTATAGATGGAAGCTAGGGATTCTTCTCTCCTGGTCATGCGAAAAGCACGCGTGAGCATCCGCTCGGAATGACAAGCGACTGCACCGGTGCTAGCATCCGAGCACACCACCCGGGCGCAATTGAGGATGTCGGCTTCTCACAAATCAGAATTCACAATTTCCCGCCGAACATTACTGAAGCAGTTGCGCTGGGCTCCGGTTCTTTTTCTGCCCGAAAGGCTCTGCGGTCTGCCGTTTCGTTCAACGGATCGCAGTCGAACAGACTCGGATTGCGAGCTTCACGACCTTTATCTAACCCCGCATTACGCAACCAAACCTCCTATCGAGGATCTCTTCGTTCAACTCCTTCCGGGAGCCGATGAATTCGTAAGTGAAAAATATGCTGCGGAACTCGAACGGGTGCTTGCGGAGTGGTCGCGCGAACTGAAGGCAGGCAAATCTTCTTCCATTTTGGGGAAATGCTTTGATGCGCGAGTGGACGCGATCTCATTCTCTCCTGTTCACGACAGCGTGGTTCGTTCGCTGTATGGAATCGAAGTGCGGCGCCGGCAGTTCGGAAATGCGCGAGCCGTAGATTCCGAAGCCGCAATTCGCGATCTCGATTCCTTCTTTAAGGTGTTTCGACAGATCGAGATTGCGGAGTTTTACCTCGTCTCTCTGCGCGAGACTTCTCCATCTCAATTCGAAACGCGAATTCGATACGAAATGGCCGGTCAGATGGCTCAAGGTACTCGCGAACAGCGAATCGGGCATTGGCGTATGCAATGGTCGCGTGCCCACGGCGATGGGTGGCGAATCCTGAAATGGGAAGCCGACGAGGAGAGTGTCGCTCGCGTTCGCGCGCCGCTTTTTGCAGACATTACGGGCAAAGCGCTCGGCGGAAACGACTCCTACAAGCAACAACTCCTACACGGAAGCGACTACTGGCGGACGGTTCTCGACGGAGCTTGCGGCATCGACGTCTATGGAAACAACGGCATTGCCGTTGGCGATTTCGACGGCGATGGATTCGACGATTTCTATATATGCCAGCCCGCAGGCTTACCTAATCGTCTATATCGCAACCGAGGCGATGGCACGTTTGAAGATGTTACCGAGACATCCGGACTGGGCGTTCTCGACAATAGCTCCTGTGCGCTCTTCGCTGATTTTCAGAACAAAGGAACCCAGGATCTTCTCGTGGTTTGCGGAAGCGGTCCCCTCCTCTTTCTGAACGACGGCAAAGGCAAATACTCGCTCAAACCCGATGCATTCAAGTTTCAAAGGCCTCCGGAAGGCACATTCACCCACGCTGCTCTTGCCGATTACGATCACGACGGTCATCTCGATATCTATTTCTGCCTGTACAACTACTATCTGGGCCTCGACCAGTATCACTATCCGGCGCCGTATTTCGATGCCCAAAATGGGCCTCCTAATTTCCTCATGCACAACGAGGGCAATGGCACCTTCATCGACTGCACCGAAGCTGCCGGACTGAATGTCGAGAATGATCGGTACAGCTTCGCCTGTGCGTGGGGCGACATGAACGGCAATGGCTGGCCCGATCTGTACGTCGCCAACGACTTTGGCCGCAGCAATCTCTATCGCAGCAATGGCGAGGGAACCTTCACTGCTGTTTCGTCGAAAGCACACACCAACGATGCTGGCGCAGGCATGAGCGCGTGCTGGTTCGACTACGACAATGATGGTCAGCAGGACATCTATGTCGCAAATATGTGGTCCGCGGCGGGCATGCGCATCTCCGAAGATCAGGCTTTTCATGCGAACGATTCAGAAGAAATCCGCGCCGACTATCGACGTCATGCTCGAGGCAATTCCCTGTACAGGAATGTCGGAAATAACAAATTCCAAAATGTTGCTGATACTGCAAATACTGCGGTAGGCCGCTGGGCCTGGTCTTCCGACGCATGGGATTTCGACCACGATGGCTACGCCGATGTCTATATTGCCAACGGTTACATTTCGGGTTGGAATGCGCTCGATGCTTCAAGCTTTTTCTGGAGACATGTGGTGGCCAAGTCGCCCACGACGGCGACTCCGAGTTCCGCTTATGAACTGGGCTGGAACGCAATCAATGAACTCATCCGTTCGGATTGTTCGTGGAATGGTCCAGAAAGAAACGTTTTTTATCTAAATAATCGCGACGGCAGCTTCTCTGATATCTCTGCGGGAGCGGGCGTCGATTTTTCCGACGATGCGCGATCTTTTGCTTTGCTTGACCTCGATCATGACGGCCGGCTTGAAGTCGTAATCAAGAATCGCAATGCGCCGCAGGTGCGCGTGCTGCGAAATGTGATGACTGAGCTTGGACACTCGATCAGCTTTCGCCTGCGCGGCACAAAGAGCAATCGCGATGCAATCGGCGCGGCGATAACGATCGAAGCTCCGCATCGCCAGACAAAATACGTGCAAGCCGGCTCGGGATTTCTGTCGCAGCACACGAAAGAGCTTTTCTTTGGCTTGGGAGATTCCACTGGACCAATTCGAGCCAGCATTCGCTGGCCCAGCGGGCTTGCGCAGACATTCGACGATCTGTCTATAAATTCCCGAATTGAGATCGAGGAAGGATCCGAGAAGTTCGTCACGAAACCGTTTGCTGCGCAGGCTCATGTTGCTCCGAAGGCTGCTCGCGACAACAGCGACCCGCTTCCGGAGTCGGTACAGACCTGGCTGATTCAACCGTTAAAGGCTCCAGATTTCATGCTTCCGGATGTGAACGGCAAGTCATGGCAGCTTGCATCGCTTCGCGGCTCATGGGCCGCACTGTATTTCTCGACGAAATCGTCGAGCGCCTGTAGCAAACAGCTTGAATTGCTTGAGCAGCACCGGGCAAACCTAAGCAGCGCTGGTCTGAAGGTCCTGGCAGTCAACGTTGACGACCCGCAGGATCAAAATACAATCAAGACCTTTGCGCGCCCCTCGCTGCCCATTCTGCTCGCAACTTCGGAGATGGCGGGAATTTACAACGTGACTTTCCGCTACCTGTTCGATCGGCATCGGGATCTGCCGCTTCCGTCAGCGTTTCTAATCGATCCTGCAGGAATGATCGTGAAGGTCTTTCAGGGCACCATCAATCCCGACCAACTCGTTCGCGACGTACGCTCGACCACGGATCGAGACGAATCTCGCATCGCAAAAGCTCTTCCCTTTTCTGGAAAGCTCTACCTCGGCAGCTTTGGCCGCAATGATTTTACCTACGGCGTAGCGCTGTTTCAGCGCGGCTATCTCTATGAGGCGGCCGAGTCATTCAAACAGGTGATCGCAGCAAAACCGCAGGAACCCGAGGCCTACTACAACCTCGGCACCCTGTATCTGCGAAAAAATGACTTCGATCAGGCGCGCCAATATCTGGAACAGACGGTGAAGCTGCGCCCCACGCACGCGGAAGCATGGAACAATCTGGGAATGTTGTCTGCGCAAACAGGCCAGGTTGAAGAAGCGGTTCGCGACTTCCAGCAATCGCTGAGCATTAAGCCGAACTATGCGACCGCGCTGTTGAACTTAGGAAATCTGTATCGCAGCGCACACAATTTCTCTGAGGCTGAAGATCTTCTTGGTCGCGCTCTGGAGGCCGAGCCTGATAATCCGGAGGCGAACTACAACCTCGGCATGCTCTATGCGCAACAGAATCAGTTTTCAAAAGCTTCTGAATATTTCGAACGAGCTTTGGCCCTGCGGCCCGATTATCCCGACGCGCTCAACAATCTCGGCGTTCTCCTCGTGCGTCAGGGACACTACGCGGAAGCGCAACAGAAGTTCGCAAGCTGCATTCGTGTCGCTCCCAATCTGGATCAGGGATATCTCAATCTCGCGCGGCTCTACGCCGTGATGAACGACAAGGAGAAAGCCAGATCGGTGTTGCAGGACTTGTTACAGCGTCAACCGGAAAACAAAATCGCCCAGCAATCACTGGAAATGCTAAAGTGAGCCTGCATTTTCGAGAGAACCAGGAAACCATAGGACAAAAGGCCCAGAGGGCCGACAGATGCTCCAGCCCAGCGGCGTGAGCCCTGGGTAATAAAGGCAATTCTGCCGAGCCCTGAAAGGGCGACACGTATTGTCGATCAGAACTAGACAGTTGTTTCGGCCGTGAACAGACCTTCCTCAGAATGGAATTCCGTTAACGCATCCCAAGGAACGATTTTTGGCCGCGCAGCCTTGAAATGCCGCTCCTTCAGGGTTCGAGGCTGCGGGCTTGTCTACCCAGGGCTTACGCCGCTGGGCTCCGCTTCTGTGGGCCCTTCGGGCCTCGTAGTTGGAAGAGGAGCCGAACAAAGATGCCCATTCTGGAACCGCCGCGCGTTCCTTACACTATGGTGGATTCTACTCATCCTTTGTGGTCAGGCTCTCGCACAAAAAACGCCCCGCGTATCTCAAATACACGATCCACTCCTGGTCGAAGCGCAAACGCTGATGAGCCAGGGCCACACAGCCGAAGCCAAAGAGAAGCTGACGCAGGCAGTCGCTGAAGATCCATCGAGCGTCGAAGCCTACAACCTGCTGGCAATCATCTACACCGGCGAGAAAGACTTCTCCAACGCCGTCGACGCGCTGCAGCACGCCCTCAAGCTGGACGCGAACTCGGCGGGAACGCATATCAATTTAGGAAACTTGTACGTCGCCGAAGGCAAATCTGCTCTCGCTGAGCAGGAATTCCGAAGAGTCTTGCAGAGCCGCCCGGCCAATGCCGAGGCAAACTACGATCTTGGCGTTCTGCTCCTAGATTCCGGGAAACCGGCCGAGGCAATTCTGCACTTCAAACGTGTGCAGCCACAGAATGTACAAACCCAGATGAATCTGGTGCGCGCCTACCTTCACGCACACCAAGCAGCTCAAGCTCTGGCACTCGCGAAGCAACTTTCGGCTGCGCACAAAGATCAGGTACAGGTGCATTTCACGCTGGGCATGCTGTTAGCGGCGGAAAAACAATATCGTCCGGCATTACTCGAGCTTGAAACGGCCGATGCACTCGCACCCGAAACCTTCGAGATTCTGCGTAGCCTGGGAGAGACCTATTTTCGCGCTGGAGACTATGCCAAATCCGAGGTCGCGCTCAATCGCGCACTCAAAATCAAGCCTGAATCGGCGGACACGTTGTACATTCTGGGTGAAGTTTATGCAGCCCAAGGGCGCCCTGTCGATGCTCTCGATTCCCTGATACGCGCGCACAAGCTCGCGCCGGAGAACCTCGACATCAGCCTTCTGCTCGGACGCACCAGCATCGCGCAAAACTATTTCGAAGACGCGATTCCCCTTTTGGAATCCGGCCTCAGACTCGCTCCGCAGCGGGCCGATTTGCGCGCGGCCTTGGGCGAGGGTTATTTCCTTTCAGGCAAGGTTGAAAAATCCCTCGAGGAGTTCAAATCGTTAGTTTCTGTCGATCCCTCGGCTCGCTCTTATGGGCTTCTCGGACTGACTTATCGGCATCTAGGCCGCTTCGCGGAAGCGTCAGAGTATTTTCACGAAGGGCTCAAGCGCGATCCTCGCAACGCATTCTGTATTTTTAACCTCGGATATATCGAAGAGCGGCAGGGCAATACGGCGAAGGCCGAAGCACTGTTTCGAGAATCCTTACGACTGAATGCAAATCTTGCGGACGCGCTGCTCGAATTGGCTGATCTCCGCATCGCGAGCAAGAATTTCACGGAAGGGGCTCAGATGTTGCGGCGCTACGTAAAAATCAGTCCGAATCCAGCTTCGGGATACTACAAGCTGGCGATGGTCGAGCGCAGCCTCCACCAGACCGAAGCAGCGGACCGGGACCTTGCGACATTTCAAACACGTTCAAAAGATACGTCCGCAGGCGCGTACCATCCGCACCTCTTCGATTATCTAGACGATCGCGCGAGCCTGAGCCCGCAGGCTCGTGCGGAAGTCGACGTCGCAGAACTAACGGAACGGGTTCACCAGCATCCCGATCGCACGCAGGACCTTTATCTCTTGGCCGGCACGCAGTTCAAATTGGGAAATCGTGAAGAAGCAATGCAAACCGTCACCCAGCTCGATCAGCTCAGCAAGAATGATGAACGCCTGCAGACTGCGATAGGAGTGTTGCTGGCAAGATATCATCTCTATCAACCCGCGATTCAGCATTTCCAAAGCGCGCTGGATCTCAACCCTGAATCGGACGATGTAAAATTTGATCTGGCGGAAGCGTATTTTCGGACTGGCAACTATGCCCAAGCCCTGGCTTCGGCACAGACAATTTCCGAGTCTGCGCGGCAGGACGACGCATTTTTCGCCTTGCTAGCAGATATTGAAGCGCACCTTGGCAATACTGACGATGCGATCGCGGCGTTTCACAAAGCCCTCCACCGGAGTCCAGATAACGATCAGTACTACCTCTCTCTGGCTCTCGCCCAACTTCGCCGAAGCGATGTTGCAGCAGCGAAAAACACTCTTTCTCAAGGCTTGGCCAGAATTCCCAATTCAGGAAAGTTACTCTGGGGCATGGGTCTGGTCGCTGTCCTTGAAGGCAAACAAGTCGAGGCGGAAAATCGCCTGGAGCGTTCAGTAGATCTGCTGCCGGAATGGCCGGGAAGTTATGCGACATTGGGTGTCTTCTACTATCAAACTGGTCAGATCGCGAAAGCTCGTGAGGTATTGCAGAAGTTCAAGTCAACCGACACGAACAGCGGATTGGACATTGGTCGAATCGAGCAGGTTCTAGCCCGAGCGCCCGCGGCCGATCAACATCCCCAATCGACCATTCCTCCCGAAGCACGCCAGCAACTGCTTCAATTTGCTCTCTCGGTCGCCGATCGGACTTTATAATTTTCTTCTCACTCGCAAACGGTGTTTGATCTTCTACCCTGATGATCCTTTCGCGGCGACGCTTCCTCGGCTCCTCCTTATTCGCACTCAGCAGCACGATGCTCGACGCGCTCACCACGCCGTTGTGGAAATGGAGAAATTCGATAGCGATTGAGACCAAGCCCAAGGTCTCTGCGGTATCGGCCGTAACGTTCGTCGATGTCGGACGCGAAGCTGGATTGAATGCGCCGAACGTGTGGGGAGCAGTCGATCGCAAGCGCTACATCATCGAGGCGAAGGGCAGCGGACTGGCGTTCTTCGACTATGACAACGACGGATGGCTCGATATCTATCTGACGAACGGCACTCGTCTGGACACGAACTGGCCGGCGGGAAAAACGCCGACTTCGCATCTTTACAAGAACAACCGCGACGGCACCTTCACTGACGTCACCGCAAAATCCGGCCTCGCCCGCACCGGATGGCAGACCGGCGTCTGCGTTGGCGATTACGACAACGATGGATGCGACGACCTTTTCTGCACCTTCTGGGGGCACAACATCTTGTTTCACAACAACGGCGACGGCACGTTCACCGACATCACCCGCAAAGCCGGTCTTTCCAGCGAGCAGATTCGCTGGGGAGCGGGCTCCTGCTGGCTCGACTACGACCGCGATGGTCGTCTCGATCTTTTCGTATGCAATTACATCAAGCTCGATCCGGAGAAGCTGCCGTCCCAAAATGACATTTATTGCCAATGGAAAGGCATCCCCGTGATGTGTGGCCCGCGCGGGCTTACTGGGGATACGAACATCCTCTACCACAACAACGGCGACGGCACTTTTACCGACGTGAGCGAGAAGGCAGGCATTCTCAAGCCGGGCCCGCGATATTCGATCACGCCGGTCTCGTACGATTTCGACAACGACGGCTGGCCCGACATTTACGTGGCGGTCGATTCCGAACCCAGTATCCTCTTCCGCAACAACCACGACGGCACGTTCACCGACATCGCAGTGATGGCGGGCTGCGCTTACAGCGCCGATGGACACGAGCAATCGGGGATGGGTGTTGCCGTAGCCGACTATGACTGCGACGGCTGGTTCGACATCTTCAAAACCAACTTCGCCGACGACACCTCCAACCTCTACCACAACAACGGCGACGGCACCTTTAGCGACGTGACGTTTGCCTCAGGAGTAGGTATCAATAACCGCTACGTCGCCTGGGGCTGCGGATTTATCGATTACGACAACGATGGCTGGGCCGACGTCCTGCAGGTAAACGGCCATGTGTACCCGGAGATCGATTCGCACGATGTCGGACAGACCTTCAAAAATCCCCGGCTGGTCTACAAAAACCTCGGCAACGGCAAATTCAAGGACGTCTCTGAGGAGATGGGTTCAGGAATCGGAGAGAAGTTCTCAAGCCGCGGCGCAGCCTTCGGCGACTACGACAACGATGGCGACATCGACGCCCTGGTTCTCAACATGAACGATCTTCCTTCCCTGCTGCGCAACGATGGCGGGAACGCGAAGCACTGGATCAAGATCAAGCTGATCGGCACCGGCTGCAACCGCACAGCGATCGGAACTCGTGTGCGGGTGGTAACAGGCAAACACGCGCAGATGGACGAAGTTCACAGCGGCGGAAGCGTCATGTCGCAAAGTGACCTTCGTTTGCACTTTGGATTAGGAAGCGCTCAAACCGTCGATCTGATCGAGGTGAAATGGCCGACTACCCAGAAGACCGAGCGCTTCACCAACGTGAAGGCCAACCAAATCCTAACTATTAAAGAAGGCAGCGGGATCGTTCAGCCCAGCCCGGCCAAACGGTAAACGTTCCAAGTTTTAGCCTATATTTCTCCGACCGTATCGCGCCCTTATCAACTGAGCTAATGCCCTCCCCCAAGGAGAGACATTGTGCTGATTCGGCCACGAAAGCCTTACCTGCTAAACCCTGAAGCGGGCCCGACCGAAGTATCGGCGGCATGTGCAGCCTGCGGGAAAAGCTTCCACGTATATGTGAGAAGCACCAGAGTGGCGGCGCTCAAACGCCTGCAGCAGAACTTCAATCTTCATTGCTTGCTGCGACACAAGAGGCTGAACGCGCTCGCGTCGGCCAGACTTCGCTCACACTCCGAAGAGAGGATTAACAGGACTGACGCCCTTCCCGATCGAGTATGAGTGCTTTAATGCCTGAGTGACAAAGGCCTTTGCCGTCTGGACGGCATCGTGAAGAGGCAGTCCGAGAGCGAGATTACAGGCTAGGGCTGTCGAGAAGGCGCAGCCAGTACCGTGGGTGTTGGCAGTTTCGACCTTCTCTCCGGGGAAAGTTTGCAGCTTGATGCTGCCATCCTTCTTTCGTTCGGCCAGCACATCGGCACCTTTTGGCAGGTGCCCCCCGGTCACCACCGCCGCCTTTGCCCTACCCTCAACCAGCCTTCTAGCCGCCTCTCTGGCCGAGTCAAGATCGCGCACCTCCATCTCGGTGAGCAATCCAGCTTCTTCGAGGTTGGGAGTAATCACGTCGACCAGAGCCAGCAGGCGATTGCGGAGGGAGGTTAAACCTGCCGCGTCCAGCAGGTTCGCACCCGAAGAAGAGCGCAAGACCGGATCGAGAACGACATTTCGTACAGAAGCGGAAATTAGAAAGTCGGCCACGACTTCAGCCACCTTTCCGCTTCCGAGCATTCCAATCTTCACGGCGGCGGGCTGAACGTCTGCGATCAG
>DATEMI010000594.1:0-6526 GCA_035275665.1 Terriglobales bacterium
GAAGCGCGCTCATGATGCCGGTGTTCTGCAGGCGCGCTTCGCGCGTGCACCAGCGCTAAAGCGCTTCCTTATTATGCTTCCGATACGCACGGCTTCGCCGTGCGCCCCCGACTCAAGTCGGGGGCTTCCACCCAAAGAAAAACGGCAGCCTTTCGGCTGCCGCCTCTCAATTTAGTTCTCGCTTCTGGCGAATTATTCTTCCGACATCAGAACGAAATCTTCGCCGCCAATTGCAATACGCGACCAACATTGGAGAAATTGCCGTCAATCGCCGCTGCCGATGCCAATCCGAAGGTCTTTACACCTGCTCCGTTTGCCAGTGTTTGCGGAACCAGACAGGTGCCGACGAACCCTGCTCCGCACGCGCTTGTACTGGTCGCATAGAGAGTGCTGTTTACCGACGTAATGTTCCGGTGATTGAAGAGGTTGAAGGCTTCCGCAATGAGTTGCAATCTCGCATGCTCAGTAATGGCCACGTTGCGGGTGATGCGCGGATTGAAGGTATAGATCGCCGGCATCCGGAACTGATTGCGAGCCGTTCCTGGCGCGCGCTCATTGCGGCTGTTGCCATCGAGGTTCAGATCGGTATTGACCAGCGCCGTGTACGGTTGTCCGCTCTGCGCATTGAAGGCTCCTGCGAGTTCCCAGCCGCCAAGTAATGCGCGCTCATACTGGTTCATTCCGCGTGTGTAGTTATCGAGCTGCCACACGCCACTCAGGATGAAGCGATTGCGAACGTCGTCGTCACCCGACGCGCGATCGAAGTTGATGTGCAGCGGATCGTAGACCATCTTTCCATCATCTGTTCCCGGCACGACAGCAGTCGCGTCCGGACGATCGTCGATCACGTGACTCCACGTGTACGAAGTCAGCAACTGGAAATTGTGCGCGAACCGCTTATTCAGCTCCGCCGAGAGGCCGTTGTAAATCGAACTCGAATTGCTCTCGAATTCGAAGATACGGCTGAAGGCTGCGATCGGACGCGTGGTTGGGAAAACGTTGTAACTAACTGTTTGTCCGGTTCCTGCAACAACCGCAGTTGCGGGAGTTTCCGCATTGCTGAGGTTGATGTCGCGCGTCCGCTGGATATGCACTCCGTGTACGCCTGTATAGGCCAGCGTTACAGAGGTATCGGCCGCGATTTGGCGTTCGATTGCAACGTTGTACTGTTGAAGATACGGCTGCTGATAATTCTTTGCGAAAAGGAGAATCGTTGGCGGTGCGGAGGTGAAACCGGCAGGCGGAGCGCATCCGGCGCTTGCTTGAGGCGAGCCGCACATCGTATTTGGATACGAAGCTGGCAGCGGCGTGCCACCCGTCTTTCCCGTACTGAAAGTAAGAGTCTGAACGTTGATGCCGTTGTTCGACAACGCGGTTCCGTACAAAATGGATGGCGTGGTGGCGTAGAAAATTCCATAGCCGCCGCGCACCACGGTTTGAGCGTTATCGAACGGCTGCCATGCGAAGCCGATACGCGGAGCAATATTGTTGTAGTCGTTGGGAATCTTGCCGGTATCCAGTCCAGCCGCGAACGCAGCAGGATTCTGCACTGTGGGCTGCTTTACTGTCGCAAGGTCATACCGAATGCCCAGGTTCAGCGTGAGTCGAGTGCTCACGCGATAGTCATCCTGAACAAAATATGCCTGCTGCAGAAGATCAGGATGCGTAGTCGCACCACTCGTTCCCGGACCGGGAAATGCCTCCAGAAGACTGTTGCCCGCTGCCGTCACTGGAGCTCCGCTAAGACTTCGGCCAAAGTCGGCCAAAGTTCCAAATGTGTACGATCCCGAGAAATTACCGGGGAAGAAGTTGAGGATCTTATCGACTAATGCATCCGCGCCGAACTTGAACGAGTGGCGCCCCCAAACATAGGAGAGCGTGTCGCCGTACTCTTGACGATGAATTGTGGTTTCGCGCGGGCTGAATGAATTTCTACCAAGGAACAGCTGTGTCGGTCCCGTGGGCGAAAACTTCAACTGTACTTCCGGATTGATGCTGTTCGCCTGCCCTGGTTCGTTATCGCGCTGATAGCTGAATTTGCCCACGTTCACCAGAGTCGGACGCAGCGTGGAAGTGAGCTGAACGCTAAAGCTGTCACTGTTCACGAGCGACGCGCCGGTATGCTCGAAAACGCTCGTGGTGCCGCTGTTCTCAAGGCCCTGTCCGGTAAACCGCTGAGCGTTGTAGCGCGCCGAAAGCTGATGGCGATCGCTGATGTTCCAATCTCCTTTGCCGAGATAAACATCCTGATTGAAGGTGCGGTCGTAGTTGTTGATGCGAGACGAGAGATAGTTGACGGCCGTTGTCTCGAACGCGCTCGTTGGCGTAGGCAAAGTGAAGAGAATGGCATTGCCGGTGATGTTGCGTTGCCCGTCATAGTCGAAGAAAAAGAACACCTTGTCCTTCTTGATCGGACCGCCGATGTTCCCGCCGAACTGGTTGAAGTGATATCCAGGCTTCAATGGTGCGGCCTTCCCGGCATTCACCAGAAACGCGCGCTGCAGGCTGTAGATGGGATCGTTGGCGTTCAGGCCGCGATCGCGGAAGAACTCGAATGCCGTTCCGTGGAAATTGTTGGTTCCCGATTTGGTAACGACGTTGATCACCGCGCCGCCGGCGCGTCCGAGCTCGGCGGAGTAGCCGTTCGTGTTCACCTGGAATTCCTGGACGGCGTCCTGGCTGAACTGGTATGGGGCACGGCCGGAGCCGGTGCGCCCGAGCGTCTGTCCGAAGAAGGTGTTGTTGTTGTCGGTCCCGTCAACGGTGAGCGAGTTCAAGGTGCCGCGTTGTCCGGCAAAGCTCAGGTCGCCGCCGCGGACGTCACGCACGACGCCCGGCGTAAGTAGCGTGAAGTCAAGGAAGTTGCGGCCGTTCGTGGGCAGGTTCGCAATCTGGCGATCGCCGACGGTGTCGCTCTGGCTCGTGCGCGTGGTCTCGACCACGGGAGCCTCGGCGTTTACCTGCACGGTTTCCACTCCAGTTGCGAGCGGCAGCTTCAGGCTAAGGTCCATTTTCGCGCCGACAGTGATCTGCACGTTCTGAGTGAGAGTGTTGAATCCATCGTGGGCTGCGGCGACTTTGTATGGGCCTACCGGCAGAAGCGGGAAGACAAACAAGCCATCCGCATTGGTGGTGGTGTTGAACGTCTCACCAGTAGCGGTGTTGGTTGCGGTGACTTTGCTGTTGGTTAGCACCGCGCCTGACGGATCGGAAGTGGTTCCGGAAAGCGTTCCCTGGCTCACTTGGGCGAATGCGCCCGCGGCCAGAGCAATAAACATAAAAGCAGCGACAAGCGATTGCAGGATCCGGCGAACGGTAGCGGAGCCGGGATCAAAGCACGCACAAGACATGGTATCGACCTCCATCGGAATTGAATCAGCGCGGACAGGCGAACGACCTTCAGAATCTGGCCATCGAGTCTCTTCCGCAGTTTCAGAACTTCAGTGTTCTACCAAGAAGAACAGAAGATAAAAACCAGAAGCATTGCACACGACACCGGGACAGAGAACTCGAATCCCAACGCCAAAGCAGAGTAGAAGCTGTTTGAAGAAGAATACCGGAAAATCCCATTCGCCCCGCTAGGGATTTCTGCTGACTCAGAATTAGTGCAGGTGGGAAAAGGTGCCGCCGTGGGATAGAGCGCTAGCCTGGTGGAATCTTCTCCGAAATGGCTTGCGTATTTAGGTGACTCGGAGCCTCTCGATCAGTTCGTCAACCGTGGCGCGAGCGTGGTGATCGACGGCAGCGCCACTACTTGCATGTCGGATGACCACATGAACGCCGGCACTTGTGAGCAGATCGATTGCTTTCCGGTTCCAATTTGACACGATCACTACTTTGCCGTTCTCATCCGAAGCCAGGCGTTCGACAACGTTGAGAGCCGGATCGCCCGGCGCGAGAGCGACGACGACTCCGGCTACGTTTGATCTGCTGTCGAAATTCTGCACCGCACCGGTGATCATGCCTGCAGCGACCGTATTGTTGCTGTCGGGATCGATGAGGATAAAACTGCCTGTCCGGCGGCTCTGCGCGTAGGCATCGAAGACCAGCGGGCGATCTGCTTCTACCCTCACGCTCCCGATATCGTTCATGTTCAACGAGTGAGCAGAATGGGTAAGCAGCGAGTGGATGTCGAGCTCCGATTCCACTTCGAGGCGCGCGCGCGTGCTCTGCGCCGCGTGTTTGAGCAGGTACTTGCGACTGGAATCCAGCGGCTGCTCGGAGAACCAGATCATCTGCGACCGAAAGATGGTTCCAATCTGCGGCTGTTCGGACGCAGAAACGAGGATGTCCCCGCGGCTGATGTCAAGCTCATCAGTAACCGTCAGAGTGATCGATTGCGGTGCTCTCGCCGACGCCAATTCTCCGTCATAGGTGACGATCGACTTTACCGTCGTGCGCAGTCCGGATGGAAGTACAACGATCTGGTCACCGATTGAAATGCTCCCGGCGGCGATCTGCCCGGAGTATCCGCGGAATTCCCTTGTCCGCTGCACGAGTTGCACAGGCAGACGAAAAGGCTGCAAATCCTCCGACCGCTGTACATCCACGGACTCAAGATATTCAAGCAGCGCCGGTCCAGCGAACCATGGCGTGAGCGAACTGCGATGAACTACATTGACTCCCGAATTGGCAACTACGGGAAAGAATTCCACCGTATCGAAAGCAAAATCAGAGATCGCTCCCGACAACTCTTCTCGCAGATTCAGAAATACGCTCGCAGAGTAATCGACCAGGTCCATCTTGTTAATCAATACGACGAGATGGCGAATCCCGAGCAGCCCGATGATGTAAGCGTGTCGCTTCGATTGCGGCTGAATTCCCCGTGCAGCATCGACGAGCAGAATGGCAAGGTCGGCATTCGACGCTCCAGTCGCCATGTTGCGCGTGTACTGTTCATGACCAGGAGTGTCGGCGAGTATGAACTTGCGTTTTGCCGTACTGAAGTAGCGGTAGGCGACGTCGATGGTAATGCCTTGCTCGCGTTCGGCGCGCAGGCCGTCGGTTAGCAAAGCTAATTCAAGATCCCCTCGGGAGGCACGTTTCACTGCATGGAGCTGATCCTCATAGATGCTTTGAGAGTCATAGAGTAGACGTCCGAGCAAGGTAGATTTGCCATCGTCCACACTGCCGGCTGTAACCAGACGCAGTAAGTCCTTCTGTTGCTCTGAATAGAGAAACTCTTCGGCAGTCAGGGCCGGACTGGCAACTGTACTCAAAAGTACCCCGCTCTCTTCTTCAGCTCCATCGAGCCATCCTGGTCGTGATCGATCACGCGGTTCTCCCGCTCTGACCGACGGAATGAAACCAGCTCCTCAATGATCTTTGGCAGGGTGTCGGCCTCCGAACGAATCGCGCCGGTGCACGGACTGCAGCCCAGCGATCGCATGCGGCACATCACGAGCTGCGGTATTTCGCCGGGAAGCTGTGGAACGAACGGCTGCTCGAGCGAGACCAGCTGTTCGCCTCGCACCAGCACTGGGCGAGGCTTGGCAAAGTACAGCGGCACGATGGGAATGTTCTCCTGATGTATGTACTGCCAGATATCCATCTCGGTCCAGTTCGAAAGTGGGAATACGCGCACACTCTCTCCCGGACCAATCCGGCTGTTATAAAGATTCCACGGCTCAGGACGCTGCCGCTTCGGGTCCCATTGTCCCTTGGAATCGCGAACCGAATAGATGCGCTCCTTCGCGCGCGAGCGTTCCTCATCGCGGCGGGCCCCGCCAAAAGCCGCATCGAAGCCGCCTTCGCGGAGAGCATCGAGAAGCGATTGCGTCTTCAAAAGCTCGCAGCAACGCTGCGTGCCTACCTTGAACGGATTCGTGCCAGAGTCGAGTGCTGCTTTATTCGTGTGCACGATCAGCTTCAGGCCAAGCTGTGCCGCCTGACGATCGCGAAATTCGATCATTTCGCGAAACTTGTAACTGGTATCGATGTGCAGTAACGGGACTGGAATCCTTCCCGGATAAAACGCCTTCTGTGCAATGCGCAGCATTACAGAGGAATCTTTTCCGATCGAGTACAGCATCACTGGCCGCTGAAACTCCGCCACTACTTCGCGGAAGATGTGAATACTCTCGGCCTCGAGCGCCTGCAGGTGAGTAAGTTTTGTGCTCATCAGTTCGCTGCTCCTGCTGAACGAGTTGGAACAAGCTTGGGACCGTCTGCTGTCTCAACAACGTGAAGTCCGCATTCCGTCTTCGCACATCCCGACCAGCGGCCAGCGCGCGGATCTTCTCCTGGGAGCACCGCGCGCGTGCAATGCGTGCAGCCGATGCTGGGATATCCGCGATCGTGCAGAGGGTTATACGGAACTTTATGTAAGTGGATGTATTCCCAAACTTGAGCTTCGGTCCAGTCTGCGATCGGATTCAGTTTCACTAATCCGAACTTCGCATCCCACTCGAGCTTTCGAGCGTTCGCGCGCGTGGACGATTGCTCGCGGCGAATGCCGGTAATCCAGGCCGTGGAAGCCTTTAGTCGCTGCGTCAGCGGCTCGACTTTGCGTACTTGGCAGCAGAGA
>DATEMI010000595.1:0-2836 GCA_035275665.1 Terriglobales bacterium
AGGGCTACTCGGACTATCATGGCTACATCGCCGACATGACCTTTATATTCATCCGTGCGCTTCTTCAGCTCCTTGGCGGTTGCCGCAAATCCTAATTCGGCAGCAATCACTTTGAGCCGCTCGAAAAACTCCTGCGAAGAATCTGTCTCCTGATATCGTTCCTTGACCAATGTCAGAATCTTAATCCTATCCTGCTGACTGACATTGAGCGGGAATGGAAGTTCAGTAGCCGGCGGCAGGAAGCGCTCAAAGAATGGTGCTACGTGTACCCTCAAATCTTTAAGTGTGCCGATCCGCTTTGCAGAGTTCTCCGGATCCCGTTCGACATTCAGAACTCGGCCTGTGTAACCAGGGTCTTTGGCCATCTCCTCAGCAAGTTCAGGATCGTACTTACCGGTCCATGAGAGAGAGCATTCATATATCCTTTCGGTAGTCATTCGGGCAAGTACTTCGCGGCTGATGCTCGCTAACTTGACCATGTTTGCCAAAGGCCCGGCTATCCCCACATCTTCTATCGAGACATGAAAATCAGAGTACGGGGCGGCGGGATGCTCCTGACGCCATTGCTCGAAATCTGCGTTCGCCAAATTCAAGAGGTATTCGATAACAGCCTCACGCGGGAAACCGTTCTGCCAGTAAAATTGCACATCCGCTTCTGGGTCCTTGCTCTTCGATAGCTTTCGCTTTCCCCCATTCTCGCCGATCTTCTGAATGCCGCTGACGTGGGAGTAGTCGGGAGGTGGCCACCCCATGCGCGAAAAGAGTTGTAGATGCAGAGGCACCGAGGAAACCCATTCTTCTGCCCGCACGACGTGAGTCGTACCCATAAAGTGATCGTCAACCAGATGGGCAAAGTGGTAAGTTGGTATGCCGTCGGATTTAATCAAGACCGCATCGATGTCATATTCCGGCAAAGTAAGCTTTCCTCGAACTCCATCATCCCAACTCACCGTCCTGTTAAGTTCGGCATTAGCACGCAATCGTAGAACGAATGAGCCATGTATTTTTAGTTGTGCCTCGACTTCTGCAAAAGACAGGTTGCGACATTTAGCCCATGGCCCATAGATGCCGGTGCGCAAGCCGTTGGCCTTCTGCCCTTCTCTGATCTGTTCAAGCTCCGCCTCTGACATAAAACAGGGATACATAACTCCCCTTGAGACGAGATTAAAGGCGCAGGCATGATAGATATCCTTACGAGCAGTCTGCACATAAGGACCATAATCACCACGTTCTATGTACTCATTTTCTTTAGAGCGGATGGGACCCTCGTCAGGAACGAGTTGATAATCCATCAGTGCGTTTACGATAGTCTCGTAAGCTCCTTCGACCGTCCGCTTGGTATCTGTATCTTCAATCCGAAGAAAGAATACACCCCCTGTCTGACGGGCGAGCATATAATTTATGAGTGCGACGTACACGCCTCCAATATGCATCATGCCGGTAGGACTTGGCCCAACTCGCGTGACCATCGCCGCCTCCGGCAGTTCTCTTGCAGGAAATTTCTGATGGAGTTGATCGAGAGTGTCGAATTCTTTCCACCGCGGGAAAATCAATTCGGCTATCTTGCGCCACTCATCCGCTTGAGATTGGTTCGCACCCACCGAACTGTCGAGAACATCGCTCGGTGTTGTGAAAGCTGCGCCCTCTTCAGTCATAATTAACGCACTCGCTTAATTCCTGGCCATGCGTAGTTCCGCCTCTGGTTGTACTTCTCGATCTGGTGTGACCGTGATCATTGCGAACCTTTCAGAGCGATACGGGTCGTAGGTCCTGCCCGGCCATACGACTGTTGCTGGAGAACGGCGTAGTTGGAGCTCTGATCACATCATCGATGGGGTGTCCAATCCGACCGGCTATTTCCGTAAGGCGCGCCGGGTCAAACCCGAATACCTCCGTAGCTGTCGCGCCCGCCATGCGCCGAGCTTCATCCCGCGTCACAGCACTCGCTCCCCAAGTCGCTTGCAGCCACTCCTTTGTGTTGGGCGTCGTGGTCTCGAAGTGTGGGAAGTCAACACCGAACATCAGATTGTCGACGCCGATTTTGTGCCGCAGACGTGTCTCGTTCAGCGTCATGAAAGATGCACCGAACAGGATTTGACCACGAGCAAGATAATCTGATGGACGGCATTTGAATAACCGCCTGCGGGTAGAAGCGGAAACGAAGCCCGACCCGTTGTAGAGCCAGTCGAGATAAGTGAACTGGTCTGGAACCCAATCGACGCCCGCCTCGGCAACAATGAACCGCAAGTTCGGATATCGATCGAAAATTCCACCGAACATAAGATGCCAGATCGTGCGTCTCGCATTGAACATGTACTCGGCGACGTTGATACAGCGTGCGGCCTGCCGTGCGACGTCAAATTCAGGTCCTTCCCCCTCATTGAGCCCGAGGTTCCACTCCGTAGTCGGCAATGCAGTTGAGCCGTGCACAACGACAGGGACGCGCAACCGCTCGCATTCGGCCCAGATCGCGTCGTAGCGGGGATGATATACCAGCGGCTGTCCTGCCTCGCTGACTGGAAGTTGCACTCCGCGAAGCCCTCTGCCGACGCCGTGCCGAATCTCTTTAAGCGACACGTCGACGTCGGCGAGCAGTATCTGGATCAGGCCCGTTCTCCGACCGCGAGATACAGCACAGAAATCGGCAAGCCACCGGTTGTACGCTCGAACACCTTCGCATTGCTCTTCGTGCGTGAATGGGGATGCGTGTGAAATTCCTCCAGAGAAGGGTACGTCGAAATTCGGGAACACGACCTCCCCGGCCACGCCGTCACGATCGAGAAACTCCCAGCGGCGCTCGTCGTCCCAGGCCGAGGCCAGGCCGAACTCATTGGCA
>DATEMI010000596.1:0-17994 GCA_035275665.1 Terriglobales bacterium
CCAAACATATGCGGTGAACGCCACAATCGACGCGGCGATCACGAGGTACGCCATGGAAAGTGCGACGCGCAGATTCATTTCCGTGGGCGCGAACCGACGCGCATCGCCGGAGAACAAAGAGACCAGGGTGAGCGTCAGACCGCCAAGCATCATCTGAATGCCGGCTGAGGTCGGTTTCGATTTGGGAAGCGGAAGCTGGCGCGACCAGATGGTTCCGACCGACCACGCCAACGTGCCAACAAGCAGCGCGCCCACTCCCGCGAGATCGATGCGTTCGGAATAGGCGCGCCCTGGTGCAAGGCTCAAAACAATCACTCCCGACAGCCCGCAAGCAGTACCGACAATCAGTCCCCTCGGCATCCCCGAACGGGAGCGCGCCCACTCAAAGATCGCAATCCAGACTGGAATCAGCGCAGAGATGATTGCGGCAACGCCGGATGGCACGCGCTGTTCGGCCCAAAACAACGGTCCGTAATTGCAGGCAAACATTACTACGCCAAGGAAGATCGCGCTGCGCCACTCGTTCAGTTTCGGGAAGGAGTCGCCGCGCAGCTGTGACCAAGCGAAGAGAATGAGGCCTGCGCTCAGAAAGCGCACCCCTGCCGCAAGGATCGGTGGGACTGAGGCAACAATCACGCGGATTGCCAGAAAAGACGCGCCCCAAAGAAAATAAATCGCGGAGAAAGCCGCCAGACGCAACCAGCGCGAGGGAGCAACCGCGGAAATTGATACCGTGGCCATGAGGCTCGATTAAAGAACTACAGTTCGCGAGCAATTCGCTATCAGTATCTCGTACTCGGCAACGCAAACCGTTGTTCCCGGGCTGAAGCATTGAAGGAATGGGACGGACACGCGATTATCCCCGACTTGTTTGACAGCACATCTCTCCGCCGACTAGAGTCTCACAATCAGCCGACGTAACTGGACGCTGATACCTGACAATTTCGACGCGGATCGCGCGATCCCGGCTCGCCGGGATCAGGGAAGCGGGTGAAAATCCCGCGCTGCCGCGCAACTGTTAGCGAGTTAACGAGACCCGAACGCCACTGCCCCGGCTCATCCGGGGTGGGAAGGTGGGTTCTCCGGATTCCCATTCTGGGATCACTCGCAAGCCAGGAGACCGGCGCGATCTGCACAACACCAATCCCACTCGCGTGTACAGGAGGATTGCCGTGCGGAAGTCACTTCTCTTTCTGCTATTGGTCTCGCCGGTTCTGGCGCTGGCCGCCGATTTCACTGTTCATGTCACCGATCCATCCGGCAGCGCCGTGGCTGGAGCGCGTGTGACTGTTTATCGCGCGTCGAACAACGCGCAACTCGCCGCTTCCAATTCGGGACCGGATGGTTTTGCGACTTTTCACAACCTTACCGCTGGACCGTTCCGGATTCAGGTGCTTGCACCAGGATTCGCCGAGAGCGTGACCGATGTGGCTGCGCCCGTCGAGTCCGAACTAGATGTTCGGCTCAAGATTGCCGCCCGAAATGAAACTGTCGTCGTGACCGCAACCGAGACCCCATTGCCCGCCTACGAAACCGGCGCTCCCGTAGAGGTCATCGATAAGGAGACCTTAACCAATCGCCAACCCGCCGAAGCTGCGGACGCGATTCGCTTCCTTCCCGGCGCAATCGTCAATAACGCCGGACGACGCGGCGGTATCGCTTCGCTGTTCGTACGCGGCGGAGACTCGCGCTACAACAAAGTGATCGTCGATGGCGTTCCGGTAAACGAACCCGGCGGAACATTCGACTTCGGCGTTGTCCCGACGATCGGAGCGGACCGCTTCGAATTTGTGCGCGGGCCGGAGAGCGTGCTCTACGGCTCCGACGCGCTTACCAGCGTGGTGCAGATGTTCAGTGCTACCGGCACCACCCGCACTCCTGAACTCACGCTGAGCGCCGATGGCGGAACGTTCTCCACCGCGACCGGATCTGCGTCATTCGCCGGAGCTTACGGACGCTTTGACTACAACTTGTTCGGCGAGCAGTTCAACACCGCTGGACAAGGCATCAATGACGATTACTCGAACTCTGCCGAAGGCGCCAACGTCGGCGTGCGTCTCGCGCCGCGAGTTCTGTTTCGCCTGCGGACTCGTCACACGAACGAACGGAGCGGAGTGCAGTCGTTCTACAACTTCAACGGTCAACAGCTGATCCCTCCCGACACTGACCAGTTCGCGCGGCAGAACAATTTTCTTGCCGACGGCGATCTCACCGTCACGGCGCCGAACCAGTGGAAGCACAGCTTCAGCGGCTATGAGTATCACCATGTCCGCCAAAATGTGGATCGGGTGATGGACGCCGGTCGCGAGAACCCATTCGGGAATTTCGATTTTCCATTTTCCAGTTATGCCGACTTCAACCGCACGGGATTCATGTATCACGGCGAATTCGATCCACGGCTGTGGGCGCGGACGAACTATGGTTACGAATTCGAAGATGAGAACGGCTTCATCGGGGATTTGACGGCTCTGCCGTTAACGCACGGGCTGCGCCGCAATCATGCTGTCTATGGCGAGCAGATCTTCACGTTCTCGCGCTTCTCCCTGCTCGGCGGTGGACGCTTCATCCACAACGAGAGCTTCGGCAATCGCGGAGCGCCGCGCGCTGCGCTTACATTTCTGGCGCTGCGCGGAGGAGATCGCTTCAGCGGCACGCGCCTCCGCTTTGCCTATGGCGAGGGCATCAAGGAGCCGAGCTTCGATGAGAGCTTCGGCATCGGCTCATTCTTCATCGTTCCCAATCCGAATCTGAGACCGGAGCAGAGCCGCACGCTCGAAGCTGCCGTGGTCCAGAATTTCCTCGGGGATCGCTATTCCCTCTCGGCGGGCTATTACAACAACCGCTTTCGCAATCAGATCGAGTTCACCTCCGATCCCACGACCTTCATCGGACAATTCGTCAACTTGAATCGCTCGCTCGCGCACGGCGCAGAAGTCGAATTCCATGGACGGCCGGCGGCGCGATGGAGTTTCGATGGCTCGTACACGTACACCTCGAGCCAAATCCTGCAATCGCCGGTGGCGAGCGATCCTCTGCTTGAAGCAGGAGCGCCGTTGCTGCGGCGGCCGCGCCATGCAGGATCGGCGACGATCAACTATTTCGCGCGCAAGTGGGGCGGAAATTTGAGCGCAGTCGGAATTGGGCGAAGGAGCGATTCGGATTTCCTTGGGCTTGTGCCACACGTAGATCACGCGGCTGGATACGTCCGCGCTGACGCGAGCGGATGGTATCAGCTTCAGCGACACGTCACGGCATTTCTCGCGATTGAGAATCTACTGAATAAGCGCTACGAGGAAGCTGCAGGATTCCCGGCCCTCAAGGCGAACTTTCGTGCTGGATTGCGATTTCGTTTTGGTGGAGAGTGATCTGCGGGAAGAGCGAACACCCATTCGGCGTTCTAAACTACCGCACAAATGGCAACTAGCGCTGCGCTGCACACAATCGCTGATCCAACGCTCCAACGCTCTGACGTGCTGACGGTAGCGTCGGTCGCGGCACTCGCTTACATGCTCGGGAGCACCTTGCACGAAGGACTCGGACACGGCGGCGCATGCCTGCTTTCCGGCGGACGTCCACTCGTGCTGTCGTCGGTTCATTTCGAATGCAGCGCAGATACACGTCTGGTTATGGCGGGTGGAACGCTGGTGAATCTGCTCGCCGGCGCGCTGTTTTTCGTTCTAGGACGGCTTGTGAGCCGCGAGTACCCGCGTCTGAAGTTCTTTCTCTGGCTGTCGATGGCGGTGAACCTTTTCGCCGGTACCGGATATTTTCTGTTCTCCGGAATCGGCGGCATCGGCGATTGGAATGACTTCATCCGCGGACTTGGCCCGCAACTGCCATGGCGACTCGGACTTACTGTCCTCGGGGTGTTCAGCTATGCGGCGGCGGCGTGGGTCAACCTGATGGAGCTGCGTCCATTCGTTGGAAGTGACGAACGACGATACAGCCGTGCGTGGCCGATGCTTACGGTCGCGTACTTCACCGGCGGAACTCTGATGTGCATTGCCGGCGCATTCAATCCCAGGGGAGCGATCCTGATTCTGATCTCTGCAGCCGCATCAACGTTTGGTGGAAGTTCTGGACTGCTTTGGGCGACGCAGTGGCTCAAGAGTCAATCGATAGTGCCATTAGGATCTGTAGAGAGGCCAATCGTGATTCAGCGGAGTTGGATTTGGACTGTTGTGGCGGTTGTCACAACAATCATCTTTGTGGTCGTCCTCGGCCCCAGCATTCGGTTCAATGGGTAACAATACCCGGACCGACGCGCGCCTCGCGCGGGTTTTGGTGTCGATCAGTGACACTCGGTGCTGCTGATTCAGGCAAAGGAAAATGCAGAGTGAACCAACACCCGGCCGAGGGCGGCCGTCGGTCCAGCACTCAACTTTTGAATTCAGTCGGAGGGCTAACTAGACGCTGCTTCTGGGCTCGCAGGAATTCCTGGACCAGGAACGCGATAGCGGCGGACATTCCTGATCCAAAGATGCTCAGCATGACCGAGCTGGCCAGCCTGCGCGATGACGAGACGATACCGCTATCGTCGCTAGCTTCAGGTGCACCGTGAGCTACCACAGTCAGACCGTGGCGCCCGGCACCGATGCTTACGGAATTATCGCCGCCTTCCCCGAAATTTGCCGACACGATCCTGGTCTGGTCGTAGTCTTCGTTTTCGGCCTCCAGGCGAACGCGGATACTGTGGCGGCCTGCAGGTACATCGACAGTTTTATACAATCCCGGCGATTTGCTGCCAAGAAAACCTAAACGTCCTTTCGATGAACCGTTGACTCTGCCGGAGTAAATGAGATCGCCGTCGGCCCAGACCGACAGTTCGGCGCTGCGAAATCCATGCTGACAAACAATTGTGACCTTTGCAGGATTTGAGAGAAGACGCGTGAATAGCATCGCGCCCACCACAAACAAGAGGAGAGCAACTGCCGCAAGCCTGAAATTGCGCGGCAGGCGCAGGAATCGTTCATAGACGCTTCGCAGCCGACCTGTTGACGAAGGGCTAGCTTCGCCGGCTTCTTTCGCGTCTACTGCTGGTACCGGCTTGCTCTTACCTTTCGCTGTGGAGCTCTCGGCCATTCTGGCCTCATTTTCGGCCAACTCTGCGCGGCTCACCAGTTACGGTAGTCACTGCCGAGAACAGACGGCGCTATTTATAGGGCTATCGGAAATCGTGGAAGGCGCGTCACTGCAGGGCGTGGACGTCATCGGCGCCAGGATTTAGGCTCGCATTTTGTCCAGGACCTTGCGCATCTTCGCGACCGGCCCAGAACGGAACCGGGATTCGACCACGGCCCAGTGCGGCAGGTCGACGATTACTTCGAACTCCTTCATGGACACCGCCCGTTTGCTGTCCATCGGCTTGCCGGAGTGGAGAGTCTCGAGGGCAGCCTGGATGGCATGGGTCATGCGAAATAGCACGGTCGTTGGATATAGTGCCATTGTGAAACCGAGCTCCTGAAGCTGATTTGGACTCATCCACGGCGATTTTCCGCCGCCCTCAAAGACGTTCACGACTTTGTGCACACCCTTGAACTCGCGTCCGATTCGCTTCAGATCCTTCTCACTGTGTTCCGCCTCGATGTAAATGGCATCCGCTCCCGCTTTCAGGTAAAGCTCACAGCGGCGGATGGCATCATCGAGTCCGTTGGGATCCTCAGCGTCGGTACGCGCGATCAGAAACATGGAATCTTTATCCGACCGCGCTGCCGCTGCCGCGCGCAGCTTCTCAGCCATCTCGTCCGAAGGAATTACCTCTTTGCCCGCCATATGCCCACAGCGCTTGGGCGGCTTTTGATCTTCAATGAAGATGGCCGAGACTCCCATCTGTTCATAGACGTTGACCGTATGTGTCACGTTCTTCACGTCACCGTACCCATCATCACAGTCAACCAGTACGGGCAAGCTGCAGGCATTGATGATCTCCCGCACCGCTTGCGACTTCTCGCCGAAGCGGATGAGATCAATGTCGGGAACGCCAAAGCGAGCCCCTTCTAACGCGAAACCGCCAACCTGGTAAGCAGTGAAGCCGGCCTGTTCAATGAGTTTGGCGCTCAGGGCGTCGTGGGCTGCGGGTAGCTGCAGGAGCTTATGGCGGTCCAGCAGCGACCGCCAGCTTGGGCGTAAGACTTTGATCTTGGGCATCGCGCGTGGCGTACTCTTCCGAATGGGATGCAGAGATGAACGCTTCCGGGGCTGCTGGATGCACAAAACTTGGTGCTTCCCGGAGGCTTCGCCTAAGCAGCTTCTAGGTTTATTTACTCACTGAAGTACAAGTCCTGACGTTACAAGCAATAAGAGCTAAAGGGGCTATACTTTACCGAGCCGTAACTGTCTTTGGTTGGCTTCAGGTATGGCCGAGCTGAGGACCAAATGCGGCCAACAGAGCCCCGGAATTGTTGGGAGCTTCAGGAAACCACTTCGGCGCTTTTTGAGCGTCTAACCATTTCAGCTCTGGACAGAGCTGAAGGCTGTACCGGTCTTCGGGCAGAATGAGTCAGAGAATGATTCGCGAATGCGGTTTGCTGGCGTGCGGCTGCGCGCTCGCTCTTCTCGCGACCGCATGTGAAAGCTCAGAGAAGAAGATCCACGGCGCTCCCGTCGCCCAAGCTCATGCGCCTACGATATCGAAGAACAAGTCTCCCAAGGCGGCGGCGGATCCAAAGCCGGATCCCATCCTGGTGGCCCAATCCAAGGTTCCTCCTGCTCCGAACCAGTCCGATGCAGTCGATAAGCTGGTTCAGGAAGCGGAAAAACAATATCAGGAAGGTCAGCAGGAATATGCGGCCGGCCATCTGGAAGCCGCGAAGCAGAGTTTTGATCAAGCGGTTAACGTTCTGCTCGAGGGTGACATCGACGTCCGCTCCGACGACCGGCTTCAGCGTGAACTCGACAAAATTTCCGAAGGTGTAAATCAGCTTGAGGTCGCAGCACTCCAGCAGGGCGATGGATTCACCGAGCAGAAGTCGCAGCCGGCACCGATCGACGAAGCCAACGATGTAACCTTCCCGGTAGATCCGAACCTTAAAGCCAAGGCTGAGGCGCAGGTAAGGGAAACGCGATCTGACCTGCCGTTGCTGATTAACGACTACGTCGCTTCCTACATCAATTTTTACTCGACCCGCGGGCACGGAACCCTTGAGCGAGCGCTGGTACGCTCGGGCCGTTATCAGGACATGATTAAGCGTGTCCTCAAGGAAGAGGGTGTGCCGCAAGATTTGATCTATCTCGCGGAAGCCGAATCCGGATTCGAGCCGCTCGCACTCTCCCGTGCCGGAGCGCGTGGCATGTGGCAATTCATGGGTAGCAGGGCTAAAGGGTACGGTCTGCAACGTAGTTGGTGGATCGACGAGCGGCAAGATCCTGAGAAGTCAACGCGAGCTGCCGCACGCCATCTGCGCGATCTTTATAACCAGTTTGGTGACTGGTATTTAGCCATGGCGGCCTACAACTCCGGGCCCGGCAATGTCCAACAGGCTGTTCGCAGAACGGGCTACGCAGACTTCTGGGAGCTTTATAAGCGCAACGTATTGCCGAAGGAAACCAAGAATTACGTCCCCATCATTCTGGCTTTCACTGTGATGGCAAAGAACCCGGCTCAGTACGGTCTCGACAAGATTCAGCCCGCGCTTCCGATGGAAACCGATACGGTTCGCATCAACTACCCGGTCGATTTACGACTGGTGGCTGAATGCGTCGATGCCGACCTCAACACACTGACCGAGCTGAATCCCAGCCTTCTGCGCTTGACCACACCGAAAGATTCCGTCTATGACCTCCGCCTGCCGCTGGGCACGAAAGACAAGTTCGAGCAGGCTATGGCAGCGATTCCGGTCGACAAGCGCGTGGCTTGGCGGTATCACCATGTAGCTGCTGGAGACACGCTGGACGGCATCGCCCGCCACTACCACACGAGTCCCAGCGCGATTCGCGAGGTGAATAACCTGCAAGGGCAGGAACTTCAGGCGGACAGCAAGATCATCATCCCGATCACTGCCGGCCGCTCGGCAGATGCACGCGCGGTGGCGTATTCGCGTAAGCCCACGCGATACAAGGTGCGTAGAGGCGACACGGTCGCATCGGTTGCCGACGACTTTGGCGTTCCCGCCGATCGCCTCCGGCGCTGGAATCGCCTGAAAGGCGATCGCCTGACCTCAGGACGCGTACTCGTGATTTACCGGCCGGTAATGGCGCTGGATAATCCGGTCATCAATTCACCTACCCGTCACCGTTCCCATCGCTCCAGTCGGCATCACAGCTCTGCTTCGGTGAAGAAAGCCTCTGCTCATACCACTCCGAACTCGAAATCCAGCAAGGCCTCGACGGCCAAGACAGAATCTGTAAGCACGGCGAGTGGCGCATCTGAGCGCGCTGCGGCTGGCCTTCGCTGAATTATCGCCACTACAAATCAGCAGTTTTCACGTATCGCTAAATCCGATTTGACACACGAACAGCGCGAGTTGCTATAATCCGCGCCTGCGTTGTTTTGTGGTGCGCGAGCATTCATCACGTCATTGATGGGCTCAACATTCAGGAGGAAAAATGAGCTTCGACGATCAGACACTCTATGGGCGAAGTGAGGATGAGATGGACGATTACGGAGATTCGAGCCTGGACGAAGAGTCCATGGATCAAGGCTACGACGAGGAAGAAGAGGAAGAAGAAGTTGCCGGTGGCGGCGCTGCAGCCGGCGGCGGAACGAGCGCGGGAGGCTTCGGCGGCCAGATGGGCGGCGGAGGCGAGTCCGGTGGCGCCGGCGGCGGTGGTGCGACCCGGTCCGGCGGTGGCGCGCGCAAGAAGAGCTCCGCGAAGAAAAAAGGCGGTGCTAAGAAGAAGAGCGTTGCGCGCAAGAAGAGTTCGGGTAAAGCGGCAAAGAAGAAATCGGCAGGAAAGAAGAAGTCCGCGTCACGTCGCAGCTCCGGCAGTGCGCGTAAGAAATCTTCGTCACGCGGCGGAGCGAAAAAGAAGAAATCGAGCCGCAAAAAGAAGTAAGGTCAGTTTCTTTCTGGGAACGTTCTAGCAAGAGAACAGGGGACAGGTTACAGGGGAAACAGGTTGCTTGCTGTAACCTGTCCTCTCTCTTTGTCCCCCCTCTGTTCACTCATATCTCAGCGCCTTTACCGGGTCGACGCTTGCCGCTCGCCTCGCGGGAATCAGCGTCGCCAGAACAGCGGTGGCTCCAAGCAAAACGGCGCCGGCGATGAAGGTGGCAACATCGAACGGCGGCACCTGAAACAGCAGACTTGAAATTAATTTGCCGCCGACGAAAGCTCCTGCTATTCCTAAAATGGAACCGAGAAGCGCCAGCCGCAAGCCTTCCCGGAACACCATCTGAATCACATGCTCTCGTCGCGCACCCAGCGCTATGCGGACACCAATCTCGCGAGTGCGCTGTGCCACGGCATACGAGATGACTCCATATAATCCGATAACCGCTAACAGCAGAGCAGCCGCTGCGAAAGTGCCAAGCAGCAACGCGTTGATGCGCCGGGGGCTTAGCGATTGCTCTAGCATTCTGGACAGCGGGCTGATCGGCGTAACCGGGACGTGAGCATTCACGTTCCACACCGCCTGCTTCATAGCGCCGGCGAAAGCCATCGGATCGCCATTCTTCGCGCGCAGTACGAGAAACGAATACCGTCTCCACTGTTCCTGCTTTTGCAGGACGGGAGTATAGATCGCCGGACCTTCATCCATATCGAGTCCGAGATCCTTGGTGTCGGCGACGACGCCTACAATCGTCATCCAATACAGAGGCGCATTCGGCGCATGCCGCGCATAGCAAATCTGCTTGCCCAGAGGATTCTCACCCGCAAAGAACTGTCGCACCATGCTTTCATTGACGATCGCTGCGGGAGTCGAGCCTTCGCGGTCTGCGTCGGAGAAGGCACGGCCTGCGAGCACCGGAATCTGCATGGTGTGGAAGTATCCGGGGCTGATCAGGTTCGTCGCCGCTTCAGGCTCCGCTCCCTCTGGTGGTCGTGGGCGACCGCCGATCAGGAAATTATGTGTAATCTCGTTCCCGCTCAGCGGCAGTTCTGTGACCAGCGCCGCAGATTCTATTCCGGGAATGGCGTTAAGATTATCGGTAAGCTGCGCGAAGAATCGGTTCTGGACGTCGGTGTTATCATAATGTCTTTGCTGCAACCAGATATGTCCGGTAAGTACGTTCTGCGGATTAAATCCCGGATCAATTCCCTGCACCCGCCAAAGGCTCCGCAGTAGCAAACCGGCGCCGCACAGCAGAATCAGTGATAGCGCGAGTTCGCCGACGATCAGACTCTGTCGCAGGCGCGTCGCCACCTTGCCCCGAGACGCCGAGAGTCTTTCGCGCAGAGAACTGCCTTGCCGTCGAACATAATTTACCTCGACGGCCGGCAGAAGTCCGAAGATTGCGCCAGTGAGCAGTGAGACAACAATCGCGAATACCAAAACAGTTCCGCTGATCGTAAATGCAGGGACGTTGGCAAGGTCCTTGGGTTTGAGAACCGTGAGCGCATGTTGCGCCCAGTAGGACAACAGCAGCCCGGCTACGCCTCCGAGCAGCGCGACCAGCACGCTTTCGGTCACAAGCTGCCGCAGGATTCGTACGCGCGCCGCGCCAAGAGCCATGCGGATTGCGATCTCCTGCCGCCTCCTGGCGGTCTTCGACAGCAGCAGATTGGCAAAGTTCGCGCTGGAAATCAGCAGCACAACCGCTGTGGCGGCGAACAGCATGAGCAGCGCGGGGCGAATGTTGCCGGTAAACTTCGTCTGCATTGATTCAGCAATGAACTTCCGATCGCGGTTCTCGTCGGGATGAAGCTTCGCTAATCCATCGGCGATTACGTTTAGCTCCGCCTGTGCCTGCGCGATTGACACTCCCGGCGCGAGCCTGGCAAGCGCGGTGCTCATGTGTACGCCGCGATACAGAGAAGCCTCCGGATATCCGACCCGAAATGGGACATAGACTTCGGCGCTGCCGGTGGGAAGACGAAAATCAGCCGGCATGACGCCGATCACGGTGTAGCTGTTTCCGCTGAGCGTAACTGCACTGCCAAGAACATCCGAGCGTCCGCCGAGCGTCTCCTTCCAGAAGCGATGGCTCACCACCGCCACGCGAGCTCCGCCTATGAGATCGTCGGAGGTGCCGAACAACCGGCCCGATGCCGCTTTGGTTCCCAAAAGAGGAAACAGATCGAACGAGATCAGCGCGCCATCTACCAGCCGCGGCTCACCTTTTCCGACCAGATCGAACTGCCACATCCCAAAAGCGCCGATCTTGTCGATGGTGTGCCACTGCTGCTGAATATCGGAGAGATCGGGCCAGGATTGTCCCCCTTTGAGAGCAATAAGCCGCTCCGTTCCCGGATACGGCATGGAACGCAGCAGCACCGCGTTCACTACGCTGAACAGAGCAGTATTGGCGCCTATCCCAAGAGCCAATGTGAGAACAGCAACAATCGTGAATGCCGGGGTCTTGGCGAGAATGCGGAGCGCGTAGCGAACGTCGTGAAAGAGAGTGTCCATAGTTTCTCCATCGGGCGATCGCGTCATCGCGTCATCGCGTCATCGGGCGATCGGACGAGGTGCGATCGCAGTAGATAATAAGCAATAACCAAAGATGCGAAAGACAGGGCTTACGCCTTTTCCTGTTACCAATGCCTGTTACCTATAGCTTCGGTTTTCACTTCACCCGATGACCCGATCATCCGATCACCCGATTTTCCTCATTCGTACCTCAACGCCACCATAGGATCGACCTTAGTCGCGCGGCGCGCAGGAATATAACTTGCCAGCAGCGCGACGGTCCCGAGTACGCCAATGACGACGGCAAACGTTATGGGATCGCTCGCGCGAACGCCGTAGAGCAGCGTCTTCATCAAAGGCGTGAGCGCGAGCGCGCCGGCTACTCCTGCGATTCCGCCCACAACCGCCAGCAACATGCTCTCGCCGACGACCATGCGCATCACTTCTCCCGGCTGCGCGCCCAGGGCCATGCGCACGGCCATTTCGTGCGTGCGACGCGAGACCGAGTGGCTCATCACGCCATAAATTCCCACTGCGGCAAGAAGCAGCGCCACTCCCGCAAAAGCAGCAAGCAAGTACACATAGAAGCGCGGCTGCGCGTTCGTATCTGCCACCACGTCTTCCATGGTTTCGATTTCGGAAAGCGTGACTGTCTTATCCAGAGAGCGAATTGCATTCTCGACGGCCGACGTTGCTGCCTCAGCGTCTGTGGCCGTGCGCACGACGACAGTGATGTACGAAGCGAATCCTCCCGATTGCGAATTCAGATACCACGGACTCTGCCGCAGGGGAACGTAGTATTCCGAGTCGGGTTGGTCTGTCCATTCGTGCCGAACCACGTTGCTGACAACTCCTACAACCGTGAACCAATCTTTCGGTCCACCCATGCCGATAGAAATACGCTTGCCGAGCGCGCTCTCGCCCGGCCAGTAGTGGTCCGCCATGTATTGATTAATGATTGCCACTTTGGGACTACGATCGTTGTCGGCATCCCTGAAGTCCCGTCCTTCGACCATCGCAATATTCATCGTGCTGAAGTACCGCGGCAGAATCACGCGATATGCGCCGTGAGGTTCTTCGCCCGGCTTTGGCTCGGCCCGACCTTCAATAAAGAAGGGAATGCCCCAAAGGTCGCCGGCGAGTGGAAGGTGATTAATGGCGCTCGCCGAAGTCACTGCGGGAAGCGCGCGAATACGTTCCAGCGCCTGCCGATAAAAGACTGAGCGATCTGCGTTCGCGTCTTTCGAGCCCGCCACCGAAACCACCATCGTGAGCAGATGGCGCGGATTGAATCCTGGATCGATCGACTCGAGTGCAGCGAAGGTGCGGATCATCAATCCGGCGCCCGCGAGGAGCACAACTGCAAGCGCGAACTCCGAAGCGACGAGCAGACTACGTGTACGTCCGCGACGTCCACTCTCGCTCATGCCGCGCGCACCTTCTTTCAAAGTCTCCACCAGATTCAAGGCGGAACTCTGCAGTGCGGGAGCGAGTCCGAACGCGACGCCGGTCAGAACGGTGACTGCCAGGGCAAAGAGCAGGACCTTGGAGTCGATCTGAATGATGCCAAAACGGGTTAGCTCGGCGGGAGCGGACGCCAGCAGAAATCGCAGTCCCCACACGGCGATCAGTACACCGATCACTCCACCGCTGAATGCCAGCAGCACACTCTCGGTGAGGAACTGTCTGATGATTCGCGCACGGCTCGCTCCGAGCGCGGCGCGTACTGCGATCTCCCGCTGACGCGCCGAAGCGCGCGCCAGCAGCATGTGCGCAACGTTTGCGCAGGAGATAAGCAGCACGAAACCGACCGCGCCGAGCAGAACCAGCAGTGCCGGGCGGATGTCTCCAACCACTCTCTCCTTCAGCGAGATCACGCCAACATCTTTGTTCGAACCGGGGAACTGCGCTTCAAGATTCGCAGCAATCGTCGCCATCTCCGCCCGCGCTTGCTGGAGCGAGATGCCCGGCTTCAACCGCGCGAAGATCCGCAGACTGTTGCGCAGTCGATCGTTGGCGTTGAGGGGCAACGGCGACCAGATCTCAGCTTTGGTCACCCAGAACGGAGCAAAGCGAAAGCCTTTCGGCATCACGCCGACGATGGTGTACGGAGCGCCGTTCAGGCTGACAGTCTTTCTCAGCACGTCGCGCTCTCCGGAAAAATGACGCTGCCAAAATCCGTAGCTGACCACCAGTTCGTGGTCGCTGCCTTGGCGGTCTTCAGCCGGGACAAACGTGCGCCCGAGCAGCGGCTTTACTCCCAAAACAGGAAAGATGTCCGATGTGACATGCAGCCCAACCACCTGCTCGGGCATGTCGATACTCGTCAAATTCGGAGTCCAGGCCTCGGCGGCTCCCATGTTCTCGAAGACATGGTTCTGCCGCTTCCAGTCAAAGAAGTTCGCCGGCGGCGCGGAGGCGTACTCTCTCTGCCCGACCACCACCAACCGATCAGGCTGCGCGTATGGCAAAGCTCGCAGCAGCACAGCATTCACAACGCTGAAAATCGCAGTGTTCGCCCCGATACCCAAGGCAAGAGTGAGCAATGCGACCGCGGTGAACAGGGGAGACTTGGCGAGATTGCGTAATGAGTAGCGAAGGTCCTGATATAGAGTTTCCATGCGTCACCATCATCGACGTGGAGCCGGGCGCCCTCGCCCGGGCGTTCGGTGCGATCGCGTGGATTCTTGAAGTGATCGAAGCCAAAAAGAAGCAACCTGCTGATCGATCGGCAGGCAGTCTTATTGATGCTTCCAGAACACCCGGCCGAGGGCGGCCGGCTCCACGTTAGCTATTCATACCTCAGCGCCACCACCGGATCGATCTTCGTCGCCCGCCTTGCCGGAACCAACGCCGCCGCAGCGGCTACCACGGACAGCAAGCCGACCACGAGTATCAGCGAAATCGGATCAGCGCCTCCCATTTCAAACAGAAAGCTGTGCAGCAAACGACCGCTGGCGAGCGATACCGGAATTCCCACCGCCAACCCAACGCCAACCAGCCACATGCCTTCTTTCAGGACAAGCTCGAGCACGTCAGAGCGTCCGGCTCCCAATGCGATGCGTACTCCGATCTCCCTCGTACGTCCTGCGACGGTGTACGACATGATTCCATACAGACCGACACACGCAAGCAGC
This sequence comes from Terriglobales bacterium, assembly GCA_035275665.1. GTDB lineage: Bacteria > Acidobacteriota > Terriglobia > Terriglobales > Acidobacteriaceae > Gp1-AA112. Next base: position 14,649 of record DATEMI010000596.1, read on the forward strand.
AGTGCCAAGCCGGCGAAGAACGTGGAGAGCCTTGCCAAAACAATTTGGCTGTCGAGGTTCTGCTCCAGATTCTGACGCACGGTGTGCAGCGAAGTTAGTGGCAATTCCGGCGCCGCCTGTTTGATAACGGTGCGCACGCCGGTCAGGACCGCAGTGGGATATCCCTCTACGCTCAGCTCGTAAACCAGCCGCAATGGACTCGTGTCCTGCTGAAACGCGAAGTAAAAGCGCGGCGGAACGGCTTCGCGCAGAAAGTAGCCATGATCTTTTGTGTCCTTCGAGACGCCAATCACAGTGAACGGCTTGCCTTTTTCTTTGGGATCATCGATCTCAAACTGCCGTCCCAGCGGATTCTGTCCGTGGAAGAAGTGCTTCATCATGGCCTGGTTAATAACAGCGACACGCGTGGAAGTCAGAGTGTCCTGCGCGCCGATGGCGCGTCCGAGCAAGATGGGGACGCCGATAACTCCGAAGTAGTCAGTGCCGACCTCATCCTCGTTTGCGTCGCGACCCTGGCGCTCATTCGAAGTAAAGCCGGGAACGATCAGTTGGTTGTTAGTCTCGGATCCGCTGAGGATTCCATTTCGGGAATAGCTGACGCCGCGTACGCCTGGAATCTGGGCCAGACGGTCGGCGAGTTGCGTCGCGAGCTGCCGAAAGCGTTCGCCTTCGTATCCAACTGCGGACGGGCTCACCGAGGCGACAACGATGTGTCCGCTGTCGTAGCCGAGATCCTGGGTGAGCAGCTTCTGCAGGCTACGCACTAGCAGACTCGCGGCGAAAAGAACGAGCAGCGAGAGCGCGACCTGACCTGCAACCAATCCTTTTCCCCAACTAAGACGCGAGCGCGGTTCCCGGGCCGCTGCGGAGCTGTCTTTCAGCGTGGGACTGACCTGCACCTTGAGACTCCGCAATGAGGGTACAAGTCCAAACAGAATGCCAGTCAGGATGCATGCGGCGCTGGTGAACGCCAGCACTCTGATGTCGGGCGATATGGGGAGAGAGGCCGCGTCGGCGCCGAATACCTTCACCAGCAGGCGCACTCCCCAAATCGCAAGCAGGGCACCGCAGGCGCCGCCGCACAGAGCAAGCAGAATGCTCTCGGTCAGCAACTGGCGCAGCAGACGTCCTCGACTCGCTCCCAGCGCCAGCCTGACGGCAATCTCTTTGCTGCGCGCCGTCGCTCGCGCCAGCAGAAGATTGGCGACGTTCACACAGGCAATCAGCAGCACCAGGCCGACGATCCCCATCAGCAGAAACAGAGGAGTCTCGTAATCGCCGCGAAATTCGGACAGCCCAGCTCCTCCGGCCGCGACTTTGATTCCTTCGTCCGCGATGTCCTTGCGGTCCTGCTCGGTGATGCTCGCACCGTAACTGCCCTTTAGCGCCTGCTGCAGCACGACCGTGAGATTCGCCTTCGCCTGTTCTACTGTGATTCCCGGTTTGAGTCTGCCGAGCACCGAAAGCCACGACGCGTTTGGATTCTTGAGGAGCTTGGCTCCGCGAATGATCTCCTGCTGCATGGTGATCGGCACGAAGACATCGATCTGATCGCCGACCACGTCGCTTCTGAAGTTCGGCTGAGTTACTCCGACGACAGTGAATGGATATCCATTCAGGCGAATCTCTTTGCCGATAATCGACGGGGAAAGCGCAAACTTCCGCTGCCAGTAGCCATAGGTGAGTACCACGACGGGATTGGTATTCTCGGCCGTGTCGTCGTTGCTGGTAAGCAAACGTCCAGCAGCGGCATCGACGCCCAGCACTGAAAAGTAATTCCCGCTTACCAGTCGTCCGGCGATTACTTCGTCGGAAGCGCCACCCACGCTGCTTGAATCAACTTCGAGGTGGTGCTGCGTCCCCGCAGCAAGCAGGCCGCTGAAGACCTTATTGTTGTCGCGCAGTTCGCGGTAGAGCGGATACGAGAAATAGTTGGTCTCTGGCGTGCCGTTCTGACGATCATTTACGCGAGTGGGATCGCCGACGATCACCAGCTCCTGTGGCGATTTCACCGGCAGCGATTTCAGCATGAGCGCGTTAACGAAAGTAAAAATTGCCGTATTCGCGCCAATGCCGAGGGCCAGAGTCAGCACAGCGACTGCGGTGAAACCCGGGCTCTTGGCCAGCATGCGAAATCCGTAACGGATGTCTTGAAAGAGAGTTTCCATATATGTCTCAACAGAACCGTCGGCGGTAGCCGAGGGGGCAGCCGCTTGTTTTGCGGCTGCGAGTCACGAGACTGCTTCCAGCATCGTCATACTCGGAGCTGGCCATCCGGCCATCTCCGACCCACCGCCCAGCACCCCAGCAACCGCCAAAGCGGCGTTTATTGGGGCCCCCGCCTACCCGCGGCGGCTCTGTTACTCATGTCTCAACGCCTGCACCGCATTGATCCTGGTCGCTCTACGGGCAGGCACACCACTCGCCAACAAAGCCACGAACGCGAGCGTCGACGCGACCGCCACGAACGTAACCGGATCGGTTGCTTTAATTCCAAATAACTGATCCGCCAACACACGCGACAAACCGAACGAGAGCCCAACCGCCAAAACAACTCCCACTGCCAGACCAAGGGCAATCAGTCGGAACGCCTGTTTGGCGATCATCAGCATCACCTGCGCGCGGTCAGCTCCGAGCGCCATGCGAATCCCAATCTCGCGTGTTCGCTGTGTGACCGAGTACGACATCACTCCGTAAATTCCGATCACCGCAAGGATCAACGCCAGCCCAGCGAAGGTCATAAGAAGTGACATTGAAATACGCCGGGATCCGAGGGAATCCGCGACCACCTGATCCATACTCTCTGTCTCGGCGATTGGCTGATCGGGGTCCGCATGCATGACCGCGTTGCGCACGATCGAAGTGAGAGAGAGAGCATCACTCGGGTCGCTGCGCACCATCAGCGCGCGGTAATGCAAAGTGTGCCCGCCGGTGTGTTGCGCGAACGGAACGTAAATCTCCATCGGAGTAGCTGATTCGAGGTTGTCGTGCTTTACATCGCCAACGACTCCCACAACCGTAAACCAGGGAAATTTTTTAAGATCGGGCGAGCCGAGTTCGTCGGGACCTCCGATTCGGAACTTGCGTCCGATGGGATTCACACCGGCAAAGTTCCGCCGTGCGAACTCGCGGCTTATGAGCGCGACTGGAAGGCTTGAATCGTTATCGGATTCGAGAAATTGCCGGCCTTCCAAAATGGGAATCTGCATGGCCGTGAAGTAGTCCGGGCTGGCGTGGTAAATGCGCGTGCTCGGGATATCCCCAGGAGAGGGCATCGGCTTGCCCTCGAGCAGATAATCGGTGTCCCATTGATTACCGCTGAGCGGCATCGGCCAGATGGCGCTCG
>DATEMI010000597.1:0-2274 GCA_035275665.1 Terriglobales bacterium
GATGAATGTTAATCCGCGCCCACAACGAATTTCTTCTGTGTCCAGGCCGGAGCGGGATCAACTAAATCCCTGCGCCCTGCCGAGGAATACGGATACTGCTGTTGACGTAACACTAATCGTGCTCGCACGGGATTGCCCCAAATGTACTCCACGTGGATGGCGTAGTCTTCCGTGTCTTTAATGCGGTGCGGCGCGTGTCCTGGTTGCCAAATATCAAAAGCGAATCTGAGTTCGTTTTTTGCACGATAGGAGAACCCACCTTTTACGCACTGCATTGCTTTCTCAAGTGAAGTGTCATGCACGGGCGTGAGGATGGCATGGAAGTGGTTCGGCATGATTACAAATTCATGCAGTAAGAATCGTTGCTTGCTTCGATTTTCGCGGAAGACATCCAGCAGAAGTTCGCAGAACAGGTTTGAGCGAAACAGGAGCTTGCGGCCGATCGTGACAGATGTGACGAAGTAAGTACGATCTTCTTGAAGCGGGAGCGCCATGGGCGACGCAGTCTAACACGAGCGCGCTTCGCGCGTGGGCCGGCGCTAAAGCGCTGGTTTTTATTCGCCTCGACTAGACGCACGGCTTCGCCGTGCGCCCCCGACTAAAGTCGGGGGCTTCCACCAAACCACGCGTTCGGCTCTACCGCGAATAAGCCGGGTGAATTGATTTTCAAGAGCTCGTTTTCGAATTTTGTTCTGGTGGAAAAAGCGGATCACCGCCGCGCAAGCGCGATGATGCTTACGATCAAAGCCCCTACCGACGCGACCGCCGCTACGATGGCGGCTATGACAATCGTGCGTTGCTGATCGATCATCCGCGTCGTCTCGCGCTGCAGTGCCGATGATTGCTCGTCGATGACGCGTAGCCGCTGCTGCACGGCCTCGAGTCCTGAACGCAATTCCATCAGGTCAGCGCGGTTGGCGCGCAGTACTTCTGCGGCGTAGTTCTGAAATTCTTCGTTGGCCGTGTCCCGAACGGGGGCCGTCGCCATCCGGCGGGCGGTGTACAGCTCCATCAGCGGAAGCAGCTTGCGCGCATATCCGAGGAGTTCCATGAGCACTTCGAGCATCAGGCTTTCCTCAGCGGCATGGCGGCTGCAGGCTCGCGCATCGTGAACGACTGCTGCGCGACGCCCAGCGCATACAGTACGGTGCGATGCATATCATCGAACGGCGCCGGCTTGCCAGTCCAGATCTCGAATTGACGTGCACCCTGGTGGACGAACATCTCCGAGCCTGCAATCACTTGAATGCCTTTGGCGCGAGCCATCTTGACCAGCTTGGTTTCTGCTGGGTTATAGATCATCTCGAACAGGTAGCGAGCCTGGAGTTCAGATTCTTCAATCGGCGATTGAGCACGCGCACCCATGCCGACTGGCGTTGCGTTGATGATCACATCAAACTGCAGTTTTTTCAGGTGCTGATGCGAGACATAGTGCGCATGCGCCTGACGCGCGAGTTTCTGACCTTTCTCCGCAGAGCGGTTCATCACCCACACTTCGGAGCTGCGCTCGCGTAGTCCAAATACGGCTGCCCGCGCTGCGCCTCCCGCGCCGATCACTAGAATCTTCGCGCCTGCCAGATTCAGCCGCTGCTCCAGCGGACGCACTACTCCGGCGACGTCGGTATTGAAGCCGTAGAGCTTACCGTCCTGCGAGCGGATCAGGGTATTGCACGCGCCGATCTTCTCGCTGAGGGCGTCGGTTTTGTCGAGATGTTCCAGAACATCTTCCTTGAGTGGCATGGTGATGCTGAGTCCCTGGACGGGAATCTCTCGCACGCATGTGAGCAGATCTTTCACATCGCTCGTCTGCAGCGGAACGTAGACGGCATTGATGTTCTCGCGCCGAAAAGCTGTATTCATCATCTGCGGAGAAAGCGAATGAACGATGGGATCGCCGGCGACGCCATAAACTTTCGTCGCAGCATCCACCATATCGATGCGATAGACATCGCGGAGAACACGCGCGGCGATCTGGCCCGGCGCCGTTTCCTCGCCGGTCTGCACCGAGGCGAAGGTAAACGCGCTGCCAAAGCGGACGTTCAGGATTCGGCTCACAATCCCTTGCTCACCCATGCACACACCGACAGTGCTGACCACGTCCGAGCGGTGCTCAAGCAAGCGGATCATCTTTACGTTGTCAGACAGGGACTTAGCCGTGGAGACGACTTTGATGTAGTCGGCGCCCAGGCCATGCATCGAGTCCCACGTCTCCTCCAGCTTCTTTGTGCCGCGGAAGTCGTGGAATGAGATGACCAGCCCAGCCTGCTGGCGAAG
>DATEMI010000598.1:0-3056 GCA_035275665.1 Terriglobales bacterium
CTATCCGTCGGCTTTCAGTTGGGCGCTGTGCGCGACAGACTTCTACCTCTCGAACCCCAAAGAAGTCTCGATTGTCGGAGAGAATGGGGATCCCAGCTTCGCAGGATTCAAGCGCTCATTCTGGGAGAAATATCTGCCCAACCGAGTCCTTGCCCTCGGCGGGGCGGACTCAGAGACCGGCGAAAAGTTGATTCCTCTGCTCGCCAACCGGCGAACGGCCAGCGGATCGCGTGCTTATGTCTGTGAAGCGTACAAATGCCAAAAACCCGCGGAAACACCCGGTGAATTAACGGATCAGCTCTCAATTCGCTAGAACCTGCCCTCCTGAAAGAAATCGTTGACGCCATCGCGACCAACCCGCTATTCTCTGTAGTGGCCAACGATGTTGGCCAATGTCAGTCCGTGTAGGTTCTCGGTCTCACACATTCCCTCCGCGCGTCCTTTCAAAATTCAGGTGAATCGAATGCCGAAAATAGATTTCAAGAAAGCTATCGTCACGGCGAGTGTGGCGTCACTGGGCGCTGCCCTGCTGCTCTACGGCGCTTACTCCACTTTGAGACTGCCGTTTCTTAGCTGGAGCGGGCTGGCGGCTTTCGCTCTCTTGCTGGTCATGACGTTAGTGACCAGTCGCTTCACAGTCCCGGTGACTCACGTAGATGGCGCCAGCCAAACTCAGAAGTCGGTGGCTGATACGCTCATCTTCCTCGCGGTAATGATGTACACGCTCGCGCCGACGAACAACTTTGGACCACCGATCATTTTGGCTGCGGCAGTGGCGTGCGTGGCGTCGTTGGACATGAAGAAGCGTCTCGAATCTATTTTTTCCATTAGCACCTCAGTCATCGCGACCTTCTTAGCCGCATTGGTTTACAAAGGCCTGGTGTGGGTATTGGTAGGCGACGGACTTGCGGGAGACCAGAGTTTGCTCCTCAATTCCGTTTTGCTGCCCCTCTGTGTTTTCGGCTTAGTGCATTACGGTTTGACTACGATAGGCGTCCTCGCTTCACGTGTCTTCAGTTCAGGTGTGAGCGTTAGTCTCACGCAAGAGAGTCTGATTTGGACTCTGATCACGCAGGTCGCGAATGTGACGTCGGCGGCCATGTTCTTTGGAGCGCTGCGCGGCGCCGGCATTCCATTCCTCTTTGTGGGACTCCTGATTACGGCCCTGGTCCATCTGCTTTACCGCTTTAATGAAAAGCGCGTTGGCGAAGTCACGCGCGCCCAGGGCGAAAAGCTCAAGTACATTGAAGAGATCGCCGACCTTCACATGAACACGATCGAATCGCTGGCGATTGCAATCGACGCCAAAGACCAGACCACGCATGGCCACGTTCGCCGTACGCAGATTTACGCGACTGAGATGGGCAAGCTTCTGAACGTGAAGGAGTCGGAATTGCGGGCGCTCTTCGCCGGCGCGCTCTTACACGACATCGGTAAACTTGCGGTCCCGGAATACATCCTCAATAAACCCGGCAAGCTGACTGAGTCGGAATTTGCAAAAATGAAGATTCACCCAACGGTGGGTGGCGACATTCTGAAACGCGTCAACTTCCCGTACCCGGTGGAAGACATTGTGCGTTTTCACCACGAAAAGTGGGACGGCAGTGGCTATCCGAAGGGCTTGCGCGCCAAAGAGATTCCGCTGGTCGCGCGTATTATTTCGGTGGTGGACTTCTATGACGCGACGCGTTGCGATCGGCCTTATCGCAAGGGAATGAAGCGCGAAGATTCACTCGCGCTCTTGCAAAAGATGTCGGGCAGCTCATTCGATCCCAGAGTCGTGGATCTGTTCACGAAACATGTGGCTGAATTCGACAAGTTAATTGACGCCACGGACATTCAGGAGCAAGTTCAGCCGATTACCATCGATAACTCGAAAGCGCGTCCTGACGCAGGTCTGGCGTCAGACGTCATGGGATCGCCCGATGAAAGCCTTGGCTTCCGCTCGATCACAGAAGCGCAACGCGAAGTATTTGCCCTCCACGAAATCGCTCAGACAATTGGTTCGTCGCTGAACATGAACGACACAGTGACGTTAATCGCGAACAAGCTGCATGCGATCGTGCCCTTCGACACCTGCGCGATTTTCATCGTTGACGATCGCCTCGGTAAAGCCGTCGCGATTCATGCCGTCGGTGATCACATAGATCTCTTCCAGGGGCGCCGCATGAACATCGGTGATGGCATTACCGGTTGGGTAATTGCTAACGCGCGCTCGATGTGTAATTCATCGCCTGAGCTAGACCTGGTCGGCATTTCCGACGATGTCGTCAAGAATTACCGTGGCGTGCTGGTATCTCCGCTCATTCGGGAAGACGGCGCGTTTGGCGCGATTACGCTGTACTCGAAAGGCCGCACTTCGTACACCACGGAACACGTTCGCCTGTTGGAGTCGGTGGCTCAGCATGCGGCGTCGGCATTGAACAATGCGCTCACGTTCGAACGCACCAAGGAAAGCGCGCTGAACGATCCTTTGACGGAGCTGCCGAACGCGCGTGGCTTCTACATGATGCTCGAACAGCGTCTCGCGGAATGCCAGCGACTTGGTCGCGAGTCACTTTCGCTCATCAGCATGGACCTGGACGACTTCAAGAAGATCAACGATCAGTGGGGACATGCTATCGGTGATCGTTTGTTAGCGAACGTCGGCAAAATCATTCGTAAAGAGCTACGGCAAATGGATATTCTGTCGCGCTATGCGGGCGATGAATTCGTGGCGATCATGCCTATGGCTTCGCAAGCGATGGCTGAAGCCGCAGCCGACCGCATTCGCAACGCCGTCGAGCAGCAAAAGTTCTCGGTGCGGACTGGCAAGTACGTTGAAGTTGGGCTCAGCGCAGGCATCGCTTGTTTCCCGGCGGACGGCGAAACCAGCGAGGAATTGCTCACTACTGCCGCGCGCAACATGCAGAAGGACAAGCACGCGCGCAAGAATTTGCTTAGCCTGACGACGATGCCTACGCACGCAGGAATCGATCAATACACCTAATTTCGCCCTCGCTTTAGCCGCGCTGACATTACGCGACACTTGCCTCGATGCAAGTGTCGCGTATAAT